>CAUJKL010000621.1 GCA_963204995.1 Planctomycetota bacterium
TCCTGGTGATTGAAACGGAGTGCCGACTTGTCGACCCATCGTGCGGCTTGATGGCCCGCGGTCGGCTTGCGGAACTCCGCGATGTTCAACAACTCGCGAAACATCATCTCGTCGCTTGGCGTCTGCTGCTCGAACGACCAAGATCGATGCACCGCAAACTCCGGATGCTTCTCGAACGATGCGTGGCACTTAATACAGAAGTCATCCGAGTGTTCGGTCAACCGTTGAAAGCCGCGATGCTCTTGGTGGCAAACGGCACAGTCCGGCACGCCCTTCGTCAGCGCGAACGGATTGTGATCGTTCTTGCTCTGGCGATGACAGTGCTGGCAGTCTTGGTCGTGAACCGATCGCACGTTGTTATCGATACGGGCGAGTCGCACTAGCGGTTGCCAGGGCGTTTGATGGCAACTCTTGCAATTGGCCTGAGCGGGCTCGTGGCTGGTGGCGACCGGCCGCGACAGATAAATCGTGTGATCGCCACGCAACGTGAACACTGCGACGAAGAGCAGCGGCACCAGCCCGCACACGACCGTCACCCACCGCCGACACCGATGCAAGCGATTGGGGACTCGATCGATATGTACATCGAGTCGCTCAGCCACTGACTGGTTGGTACGTGAATCGGGCATTTCAGTAGTAGACCGACGCGATGATGTGGGCAATCGCCAATACGAGCAGCGACAGCGACAAGGGAACGTGAAAGAATAACCAATAGTGCAGCCACTTGTGCAGACGAACTTGTCGGGCCAGTTCGCGTCGCTCGTCGCAGATCGACGCCAGTCGCTTTAACGTACCTCCGGAGGAAGCCGGGACCGTGTGTTGCATTTGCGAAAACATGGCGTTCGCACGCGACACGTTCAACAGCGGCGTGCGTCGATCGATCTGGACAGCGAGAAAGGGGCGAACACTGCCAACATAGAACTCTCGCAGGCTTTCCTGTTCGGTTGGCGAGTCGTCTTGCGGCGGGAACAGCGTGCCGCAGGTGGCGACAACTTGCTCGTCAGCCGTTGCTCGCAGTGCGGCACAAACGTGTGGCAGTTGCTCGAACATCGCCTCGCGACTGGTCGAGTCCTTCATCACGCGAGGCAGATATTGCTGAAATACCACGCCAGCGAGGCCGCTGACGATGACAACCGCAAACACGAGCAGCAAAACCTGCTCCAGCGGCCCTCCCCAGCGGAAACCGGCATGGAACAGGATCAACGGAACGCTCAGCAGGCCAAGCCAAATGTGAGCCTTGAGCCAGAATCTCGCTGTTCCGATTGGCAGTCGAGGCAGTCTTTTGCGACCGGCCAACAGCCCCGCGAAGAGCATCAGCGCAGTTCCCACGAGACCGAATGCCAAGCCTTGCCAGCTGCCACCCGAAGGTCCGCTCGGCGAAGATGTGGCGTAGCCCAAATAGAGACAACTCGACAAAGCGAATGCAACGATCGTAATGATCATCCACGTGCGATGGCTTCTGTCGATCAGCAAAACCGCATTCCCTTGGTGATTAGTTCGCTCGGCGGTAGTCGATACTGTACCCGCGACGGACGATCGACTCAATTCTAGTCGACACCGAAAGTACGTTCGTGAGTTGCTGATGTTTTCGCTATGATGAGCTTCCTATGGCACCCACTAATAACGTGACGGAACGACTGATCGCTCAAGCGAAACTCGGCGACGAGGCTGCGTTCGTCAGCTTGATCGCTCAGGTGGGGCCGCGTCTTCGTCGAGCGATCGACGTCGAATTGGAGGCCGTACAGCACGATCTCGATGCCACACAAATGTGGAACGAGATTCAAGAGGAAGCAGGACGACGGCTCAGCGAGTTCGCAGGCTCGACGGAGGATGAATTCGAAGCGTGGGCCACGCGACTCGCCTTGCGGCACATTCGCCAGTCCGTCCGCGGCCGCGCCGAGAGTATCGAGACCGTCGTTAACACACCACAGACTCCGATTTCCGAAGTTGCTGAAACTTCGGAAATCTCGAAGGCACCAGCATTCGACCCACATGCAACGGTCGCCCCTCACAATCAAGAGACGGCAGCGTACGACCCAAACGCGACCATCGCTCCCAGCAACGATGACACCATCGCACCAGACGCTCTGGCGACTCGAGTTCGCGATCCATACGCCACGATCACGGATCTCGCTAAGATTCCGCTGGCACCGCAGACCACAAAGATCTTCGGCGAGTACGAGATCCTCGAGACGATCGCCAAAGGCGGCATGGGCGTTGTCTATAAGGCTCGCCAACGCAAACTGAACCGCATCGTTGCGTTAAAGATGATTCTGGCTGGGCAGTTCGCGGACCAGGGAGATATCGATCGCTTTTACGCCGAGGCCGAAGCCGCCGCCCACTTGCGGCACCCGAACATTGTTGGCATTCACGAAGTCGGCGAATGCGAAGGGCAACACTTCTTCTCGATGGAATACATCGAGGGCCAGAGCCTCGGCGACCTGGTTCGCGAGCATCCGTTGGCTCCGCGGGCGGCGGCGAAGTTCGTGAAGACGGTCTCTGAAGCGATGCACTACGCACACGAGGAAGGCGTGTTGCATCGCGACTTGAAGCCGTCCAACGTGCTCGTGGATGGCAACGATGTGCCGTTGGTGACTGACTTTGGGCTGGCCAAGCGAACGGCCGAACAATCACAGCGCACTGCGGCTGGCACGGTGCTAGGCACGCCAAGTTACATGCCGCCGGAGCAGGCCACCGGAAAACTCGATCAGATCTCGGCACGTAGCGATGTGTATTCGATTGGCGCGATTCTGTACGAGTTGATTACCGGCAAGCCGCCGTTCGGTGCCGCGAACCCGTGGGAGACGATCAAGCAAGTAATTAGCACAGAACCTGTGTCGCCGCGAATGTTGAACGACACCGTCCCGGTTGATCTGGAAACGATTTGTCTAAAGTGTCTGCAGAAAGATCAAGCCCGGCGATACCAATCGGCTCAACTCCTGGCCGACGAACTGCAACGCTTTCTGGCTGGCGAGCCGATTTTGGCTCGACCGATTGGCATCCTTGAGCGTTCGGTTCGTTGGTGTTACCGCAACCCTTGGCCGACGGCGGCATTAGGCGTCTTGTTGCTGGGAGTGATTGGAACCTCGGTCGGTTTCGTGTTCGCTCGGCAAGCACAAGCCGCCGCCGAAACCGCCGAACTCGAAGCCCTGGACGCGAAGGACAAAGCCGTTAAGAGCCGTGATCAATTGCTGGCGACGATCAACGAGTTGTTTACTGCGTGGGGCGACGTGACTCTGCTAAATGAGCCGGGCTTTGAAGAGGTGCGAGCGAAACTGCTTGCAACCGCCAGCAAGATGTACAAGCAGATGGGCGACCAGTTGGGCGAAGATCCGAAGATTCAACACGAGTTGGGCGTATCGTACTTTCGCTTGGGGCGGATGATGTTTCACCTGCGCTCGTTGGCAAATGCGCGAGAATCCTTGGAGGCAGGGCTGAAGATTCAACGAGCATTGCACGCCGCTCAGCCGCAAGACGAGGTGCGACTCCACGCACTGGGAGAGAGTCTGAATTTGTTGGGGAATATCTTGGAGGTCATGGAAGCCGATGACGAGGACGCAGCATCGGGAACACAGCAACGTCTCGAACAAGCGGTATCCACTTATGACGAAGCCATTGCGGTGCGAACCGAGTTGGTACATCAATTACCCGGCCAGCCCGAATACGAGCGGCAACTTTTGAACTCGCGCATGAACCGAGGAATGGTTCTACAGCGGATGGGAGGACTTGCCGCCGATCGAGAAGACTTCGAGGCGGCTCGGAAGTTCTACGAAGAAGCACGCGCTCGCGTCGGGGAAGTGCAAGTGGAGCTCCGGCAGTTGCTCGATCGACTCGATGACAAGCCGGAGGTCCGGCGCGATGTTATTCAGGATTTCGCCCAATGCTCTTACAACATGGCGAACGTAACGTGGCGGCTCGAAGACATTGAAGCGGCGGGAGAATACGTCGTGACCGCCGTGTCGGCGTTCGATGAGCTGCTGGCGACGGAACCCAATCACTTGCAGAACCAATACGACCTGGCCCAATGCGTGATGCTGGGCGGTGATGTAAAGGTCGAGCAGATGCAGTCACTCGCTCCGGACCAAGAAGTCAGGCGGCAGCCGCTTTATGACGAGGCGTTACAGAGATTCGAGAGGGCCAGATCGATCCTGGAACGGTTGGCGAGCAAGAGTTCGAGTGTTCCCAAGTACCGATTCGGCGTGACCCAAGCATCGATGCGAATCGGCGACTTGCACCTCCTACGACAGGAAGATCACAAGGCGCTCGAAGCATACCAATCGGCTGCCGAAATCCTCACGCCGATGGTTGCTGAATTCCCGGCGTATCAGCAATATCTCGACGAAGCCAACAGCGCCATCGCCGAAACCAAGCAATACATCAAAGCTGCTGCCGACGCTGCCTCCCCTGCGGCGGCGGAAGGGCATGCAAAAGAATAGCGTGCTACTCTTTCGCATTTTTCTCACGCATTAGCTGCGGTGGAAAATCGGCGGGAGTCGAACCGCTCTGCAGCCGGAGGTTCGAGCCCATGCTGCGTTTGTTGCTGAACGGCACTCGATTGGCATCCGCGCTTTCGAGGATCTGGTGTAAGTCGGCGCGCATCTCGGTAATGCGTCGCTGTTGCTTTGGGTCGAAGATGAGATTGTGTTCTTCGTGCGGATCGTTCTTCACATCGTACAGCTCGTCGATGTCCCAGATGCCGTGGTATTGAATGAACTTGTATTGTTGTGTCCGCAATGCCAGCGTCGTCGGCGTCTGTGGGAAGTTGTATTCCCAATAGTACTCGTACAGCAGATTCTGCCGCCACTCAGAAGGATTCATCTGTCCGCCAGCAAGTTGGAAGAAACTTTGGCCGTCCATTTGCTCGGGTGTCTTGAGGCCAGCGGCTTCAAGCGAGGTGGGCCCGATGTCGATGTTCGCAACGACTTGCTCGAGCTTGGTGCCCGGCTTCCAACGTTGCGGACAGACACCCAGCAGCGGCACGCGCATCGACGCTTCATACGCCGTGCGTTTATCGATCAAGCCATGCTCTCCCCATTGAAAGCCGTTGTCGCCCATGTACATGACCAGCGTGTTGTCGGCGACTCCGTTGTCCGCCAGCCACTGACGCACGCGGGCGATCGAATCATCAACGCTCAGCAGTGCTTCGCAGTACAGCCGATAATGTTCCGCAATATCGGTATCCTGGTGATAGGCAAAGTCGACGCCGTGCCAGCTGTTGCGCTGGTTCTTCAACCACATCGGTTTGTCTTTGTAGTTCTCCGCCGTGTCGGCCATCGTCTTGGGCTCGGGCAGCGGTTTGCCTGCGTAGCGACCGGCGTGTCTTTCCGCCGGATGGAACATGCCGTGAACACCCTTGTGCGACAGGTACATAAAGAACGGCTTGCCGCTGTCTTTCACGCTGGAGTTCAACCAGTCAACGGCATAGTCGGTCAGTTCGTCGGTGATATAGCCCTTCTGCGGAACGGATTTGCCGTCGACGTTCAGCGACCAGTTCTTCAGGTTCTCGGGCGGGTAATAGTGTCCCTGGCCGTTGAAGGAAACCCAACGATCGAAGCCCGGTTGAGGTGCATCGGAATGTCCGCCCATGTGCCATTTACCAAAGAACGCAGTCTGGTAACCGGCAGCTTGCAGATACTGTGGGAAGAAGATCGTTCCCGCTGGCGTCGGTACGTTGTTGTCGACGACTCCGTGATTGTGCATGTAGCGGCCGGTCAGGATCGACGCTCGGCTAGGCGAGCAGAGCGACGTGGTGACCATTGCATTCTCGAAGTACACGCCATCGCGTGCCATCGCATCCATCGCGGGCGTTTCTACCCACGGATGCCCGAGAAAGCTCATCACGTCATAGCGATGATCGTCGGCCAGAATGAAGACGACGTTCAGCGGCTTCGCGCCATCGATCTTCGGCAGCTCCAAATCTGCTGCAGACAGTCGGCCTGCCACGACGATGGTCACGAGGTAGAAACAGAGGTGTGCAGTCATCGATGTAAAACGCATGTTGCTCTCCAATCGGAAGTTTGTCTCGATATCGAATGCAGATCGTTGATCTCATTCGTCTTGGGCATTCAATCTGACGTAGCCAGCCGCTTCTCGGCCGGAGGCCAATTCTTTCACACGGACCTCCCATACTCCCGTACGATCGTTGGGAGCAAAGTCAATGGGAATGGCGAGCTTGCCGCCGGCCGCTCCATAGTAACCTGTCATCTCCGCTTCGACACCCTCCGGGTCAACGATACGCACTTCGATTGGCACAACCGCGTCGAGCGGCGACTCGCCATCGGTCACTGCAATCTCGATCAACGCTTGTTTGCCAAGCGTCGCGGTTTCGGGAACGGTCACGATCACATCGCGTATCGGGCGATCCGTGACGAGGAACACGCGACCTTCGCACGGGCCAAGACTCAACGGCAGGGTCAGTCCGCTGTCCGAAGCTTCTGGTAACAGTTCGCGCCGGGCCAGCAAGTCGTACACATATCCGGCTTGCCGATTCAGTTGTAGTTTCGTTTGAGAAGGCAAGCCGTCTTCCATGACCAATCCGAAACCGCCGACGTAGCTGCCGAACCCACGCCGATCGTTGACCGCGAAGATGTAGTCCGTCGCTCCGTATCGCCGCCGTCGTGTGACGACGTCCGGGTTCGTCGAGTCGACGGCTCGCGAATAATTGCTATCCAACCAAACTCGCAAGTCTTTTGCTGCCGTCTGAAGCGCCGCGCGATCGACGCCGGCTTGAGTGGTGCGATTGAAACGCGTGATCTTCTTGTCGAGCTTGATCGCGGGACACACTTCGCCGTCGCCGATCACCAGCCCGCCTGCCGCTTGAAACTCTTGAATGGCTTTCACGACGGATTCCGGCAGCACATCACAATCCGCCATCACAAGAACCTTGGCACCATTCAGACCTCCCGCCAGTAACGATTCCTCATACAGCACCCGCGGTTGCAGTTGGGCATACATGAGGATGTGGTACATGTCGCCCGCCCACGTGTGGTTCCAGCCATACGTACCGCGACGGGCAAACATCTGGGAGGTAAAGCTTTCGAGAAAGACGACGTCCGATTCGGCGTCCGGCACTTGCAACAGCGTCGGCCCCAGCGGCACGACCACTTCGTCGATGAGCCGCTTTAATTCTTTCTGGGTATTCGGATTCGTATAGCGATACGCTCCGGGCGAATCGGTTTCGACGAGCGATTGCCAGCCGTGATACATGATACCTTTGATCGGGCGTGCCAGCTTCCACCAAAAGGCTTCACGGAGATGCATTGGTGCGATCGTGATATAAGCCGCATCAGGATCTTGATCCACCCAGGGCGATGGCTCGCCCGACGCGGTTGCGTTTTGTGGCGCGGTTTGCGAACGATACCAGATCAATTGCGTCATCTTCATAACGTCCTGATTCCGACCGCCAGCGCGAGCCATCTCGAACAACTCGTCCGTACACAAGCCGATGCGAATAGGATCGGGATAGCTGTACGTCCAGTGAGATAACACATCGACGTTCCCGCCACTGCCGCTGATACTCGGCACGCGACAGGCGGGGTCGTAAAACGTCCAAAACTCGTTGCTTTTGATGTGTTGTTTCAGTCCTTGATCGACCCGCGTGTTCAGCTCGTTCCAGCCATCGCCCTTCTGCCAGAACCAACGAAGATACTGCAAGATCGGATCGTTGTCCGCGATAACACGATCTTTGGGGAAGTTCGCCAGCTTCTGATACTCCACGCCGGTCTTGCTGGTGACTTCGTCCGGAATCTCCGCGCCCGTGGCCTTCCGGTAAGCTGCGATCTCCTCAGGATGAAACGACACTTGAGATTCGCCGCGCACTTCTGTATGCAACAGCGCCGCAGCGAACGATGGATGATCGCCGTAGACTTTTCCCATTGCCGCGCCGGCGTTGAAGCAGAAGTCCTGAACAGGTTGAAATAGCCCACTGACGTCTTCGCGACCGTAGTGGTTGCCCTTTCGATCGACGCGCAGGAACGGCTTGCCAACCGCAGCAGTACGCAACCAACTGCCGGGAGCTAAGGAAGCGATGATCCGGATGTCGTTTTCCAACGCCGCATTCAACATCTCGCGACCGGCCTGAATCTCTTCTGCGGTCGAAGGCAGCGCATCGGCACCTTCGTCCCATACCTTTTGATAGTCCGCGCGCAGGCCGAGACAATGTGTGAACCCAATCTCTTTGAGTCGCGGTATTTCTTGGACGACGCCGTCAGTACCTCCAAGGCCCCACATGATGACGGGCATGCGGTTCGGAAGCGGACGACGTGTGATGACGACTGGGACGACGGTAGTCGCGCGATATCCCGATTCGCCGCTTCCCCAATTGGGCAGTTCGACGGTCAACTCGCAGTCATACTCGCCGGGTTTGAGCGCCGTATCCAAACCATGGAACTCGACGTGGAAGCGGCCGGCTGGCGGAATGTCGGGCAGTGGTATTGCCTCCACGAAATCGCCCGCTCCACGCAGCGACACGGTTGCACCGACGAGTGGTTGCCCCGTTTGATTGATCAAATCACCACTGACTCGAGCCGCTGCGTTCATCCGAACCGCAACGAACCGGCTCATATCCGGCTCGAACTTGATCGGTCGGAACTCCCGCTGGCCACTCGACAAACGGACTTCGTCGATGAAGCCTGGGAACCCGTTGTAGTTTGACCCAAGTCGATCACCGATCGACAACGGTCGCGTAGCCGGAGCCATCGGCCCGGCGTCGGATTTGGCGACGCGGTTCAACTCGCTGCCGTCCACGATAAACGTGACCGTTCCCAAGGCATCGTAAGTAAACGCCACATGCCGCCATTGGTTCGGCGGCAATTCAATGGCGTGGGAATACCAAGTCTCGGTTCGCGCGCCCAATCCGATGGCAACGCTCATTTGCCGCTTACTGTCTCCGCTGGCACCCGTCAATGAAAACATGAACCCTTGATGTTCGTACGGCACATACTTCATGTCGAGCAGGACCGGTCGTGCCTCTTTGGGAAACGCGTCAGCATCCTTCGCCTTGATCCACATCTCGACGGTAAACGCTCCACGTGGTGACAGCGTGGGTGAATTGGCGACGTGCAAGCCATGACTTTCGTCGATCACTGGGTAACCGGCCGAGCTTTCCAAGCAACCGCCGAAGCGTCCCTCGGAATTCCGCTTCGCGCCACGCACGGTCGCTTGATGATTGTGTGATGACGAGTCGCGTGTAAAACCGGCCTCGTCGCCATCGAAGTTCCAGAACCCCAGCACTGCGTCTCCGTTGGCATCCGCCCCACTGTAGCTCTTCCACCATTGCACGGCGGCTTGCTGGGCACATGCAGGTGAAGCTATGAAGTTGGCGTGGACACAGCTTAAAAGAATTGCAGTCGCGATGACACGGACTTTGAATCGAAGACGTCTTTGCTGGTTCATGATGTATCTCGTGCGTGGTGGCTAGTTCGTCGCCGATTGTTCAACCGAGGAAGGCTTCCAACGGGAGTTGCATTGTAACACTGAAGGCTGTCTAACGGGCTAGTCAGAATGAAGTCGAGCCTAAAACTGGCCTTGGATCGGGCTTAGGATCGTCCAGGAAATAACTTCATGGAACGAGGTGGCTGGGGCTGAGTCCGCGAAGCCCCGGCTTACCATGAGCTCCAATCAGCCGTGGCGTCGAAGACTCCGCCACAGCCACCCGCCGTCGAGACTTAAACCGGCCCTGGATCGGGCTTACGAAAGCGCGAGCGAGGCCAAAGTACTCGACCTTCGGGTGTCGCACGACACGTCGTCGCCGAAAGGCCTGGTGGTAGTGGCGAACCTGTACTCGCAGCCGGAACCTGAGTATTTCCTCGGCGCGATCGACAGCGTTCTCGATAACGGATCAATCAAAGTGCGATACAGTTACCGAACTGGAGCGATCGAGGATTGGCTGCGCGATGACATCTTGGTGCCGCAAGCGGTGGCCCAGTTTACGGGATGCTTCCGCGAAGAGGTTGTGAAAAAATCGTGGGATAGGCTTCCAGCCTGTCATTTTCCCCGTATTTCTGACAGGCTAGAAGCCTATCCCACCCAATAAAATCACAGCCTCGAAGCGATCATCGGCCCAGGCTGCGGCGTTTTGGATCGCGAACCCAGCGACTGCCACTGCTTGCGAGCAAGCAGTGGCACAGTCGCGCAGCGATTCAACATCAAGTCGCCGCCATCAGACCTCCGACCACACGCCTGGGATCGGAACTGGGTAGCGACCATCGGCGTCAGGCAGCACGGGCGGCGGTGTGTCGTAATCCATGTCGTCGATGTTCTCGACAAACTGGAATTCGGAGTTCACCATTTCGTCCCACGTGATGAGCTTGCCCGAATGGACGGCCGCCCGCCCCATCAAGTCCGCAAAGTTCGAGTAAGCGGCGCGCTTGACCTCGTTCTGAGGCTTATCGTTGCGAATGCTGTCCAGCAACACGTTCCACTCGGCGTCCCAGGGACCGATCTCCTCTTTGGGTGCCTCCCAGACGACATTCTCGTCGGTAATTCGCTGGTCCTTGAAGATCCGCGTTGTGCCCGCGTGGATGTTCCCGGAAAACTGTGCCGCGCACTTCGTTCCGTGAGCGAACGTAGCGAATTCGTTATACGAGTGCCCGCCCACCCAACGCACTCCGTCGGTCGCCTTCGTGCCGTCCGGGAACGTCCACTCGATGGAGATCGAGTCGAAACCTTGGCCGTGATCCGGGCTGTTGGCCATCCGACCGCCGATGCCAAGTGCCGTGACGGGCCAAGCGTCTTTAAGCCAGCAGATTTCATCGATTTGATGGATGTTCATCTCGGCGAACAATCCTCCGGAAACCCAGAAGAACCGCGTGAAGTTGCGAATCTGCCACAGCAGTTCATCTTGCCCTGCGGGCTTCGGCCCCATACCTCCGACTCGGTGCATGCGATACGCGCGAATGAGTTGGAGGTCGCCGAGTGCTCCATCGCGGATCTTCTTGATCAGCTCCTGCCGGTTCACACTGTGCCGGCATTGAAGGCCCGCGGCGATCTTGAGGTTCTTCTTCTCCGCGGCTTCACCGGCACGAATCAGTCGCCGCAAGCCCGGAGCGTCGGGTGCGAACGATTTCTCCATGAAGACATTCACGCCCTTATTCACGGCGTACTCCAACTGAGTCGGCCGGAAGTAGGCGAAGTTGGTCAACATCGCCACGTCGTTGGGCCCCAGACAATCGATGGCGTGCTTATAGGCGTCGAAG
>CAUJKL010000622.1 GCA_963204995.1 Planctomycetota bacterium
CTAAAATCTAAAATCTAAAATCTAACATCTAAAATCTAAAATCTAAAATCTAAAATCTAAAATCTAAAATCTAAAATCTAAAATCTAAAATCTAACCGCTACGGCAGGTCGATTTGCATCTCGGCTTCCATACCAGGCATAAGTACCCAATGCTTTCCTTTGGAGACTCGGTTATCGACTTCGGCCCACACGCGATAATCGCCACTGGCTTCCACAATCGGGCTCGCGAAGCTGATCGTGCTCTTGAACTCCTCCGCTTCTCGATTCGGGCGACGAATGATCACGGTCACTTCGCGACCTTCGATGTCCTCCGGCAAGTAGCGGCTGGCATCGACGAAACCTTCGACGCGAAGCTTATCCATGCGAACGATTCGAGCGACCGGATCACCGGGACTAACCCACTCGCCTGACTTGCGGTACAGCTGAACGAGAATTCCGTCGAGCGGCGAAACGAGCAGATGTTTCTTCAGATTGATATCAGCCACAGTCACCTGAGCTTGCCGCAAGGCCGTCGTCGTTCCGGCAACTTGGACATCAAATTGGGCGACCTCTTTTTCCGCCGCGGATCGGGTGACCGTCAACTCTTGCCGTCGAACTTGTGTATCGGGAATCGCCTTTGGCGAGCGGGCATTGATATCATGAGACTCGATCACCTCGGCCTTCGCCACGTCCTCGGTGGCCACGGCAGCCTCGACGTTCGACTTTGCCTTGAGGTGTTCCTTTAACGAGACTTCATAATCGAGAGCCGCCGCCTCGCGTCGCGCGGCTGCATCTTCGTTGTCGAGCGTTCCCAGAAGCTGACCTGCGCTCACCACAAAGCCTTCTTCCACGGTGAGCCCGTCCTCGGACACCAGCTGCGAGATAACACCCGCCGTTTGCGCTGGCAGCTGGATGTGGTCTTTGGCCGAGACAATGCAATCCGCGAGCGTCAACTTGCCTGTGGATGACGGCACGCGATCACTGCCTATTTGGGCAGCCGCTGTTTGAGTAACCAGTAACACCGCGATGAATACTTTGAGTTTCGTCCGCATCGTCGTCGACTCCTATCAAACCCGCTGTTGCGTTTGGCTGTATTGGAAGAGTATCCGTGAACTAGAAGAGAATATTTGCTTGAACCCATTCGAAGGCTTCGTGGAACCACGTGTAGCCAATCGCAGCGCGACCGCAGAGCACCTTGCCGCGTACGGTCGTCCCAGGGCGAGGATCAGTGATATCCGACTGATTGATCGCGACGCGAATTCTGACCGTGTGGCCTTCTTCGTCATGCATCTGCGTGATGTTCTCGACATCCGCGACAGTGCCATTTCGCTCGGCCCCCGGGTCCGTGGCCAAGACATACTTGACATCCAGGTCAGGCTTGATCTCATGACGAGCCACGTCGACTTTGCCGGATCGCGTTTCTTTCATATAGAGTTCCAACTCCCATTTGCCGGACGGGTCGGCGATCGTCATCAAGACCTGGCCGGGCTCGACGGTTCGATTCATTAACGACTCTTCAACGTCCCAGGAAAGCATCACTTGGCCGCTGATCGGTGCGGTGATTTTCAGTAGCTCGTTCTTCCTCAGCAGCAACTTATGTTGCAGATCCAGGCTCTTGATACGCGCTTTCAGCTCGCTCATCTGGCCTCCCAAGCGAACCTTCTCATCTTCCGAGAGATTCGTATTTGCTCCCCGCGTCAGAGCGTCAGTGGCCGAAAGCAATTGCTCGTGAGTCGTCTGCAGCTGACCGAGCACTTCTTGAAGCTGCACCTCCAAGTCGGTGTTTTCGAGAGTCACCAAAGGATCACCTGCTTGAACGAGCTGTTGATCCTCGACATGAACCTCATTCACAATTCCGGAGACCGCGACGAACACATCTTGCTTAATGGACGGTTCCAGCGACCCCTTGGCCTTCAAATAAAAATCTTTATGGACGAAGGTCATTATGCAGAGTGCAACCAGCACCAAACCGGCGATCGTCAACGTCTTTGGCAGTGTTCGAGCCCGGACGACCCAGGCCGCTTTGCCGAGCGTTCGCCACACGGGCATGAGGAACAGATTGCTGTGATCCAGTGAGTTCGTTAAGGCGAGAGCACTGTGCTCATAGACGAGATCCATGCGAGGTGCCACGATATTGCGAGGCAACTCGGTCTCGATTTGTTCGATGATCAGGGCTCCGATCACCTCACCGAGATTGTCGGTATCACGATCGACATGCCCGGTCGAAGCCTGATGGCCGGCATCGACGCTCACGGGGCGACGCAACGGCAAGACGGTCATCGACTTGGCATAGGATTCGTCAACATAGTGTTCGATCGCGTTCTCGATCTGTGGAGGCATATCCTCGGTCGAGCCTTCGTACCACAGCGGCTCGCCGGTGGCGACCACCTTGGTTGCCAAGTTACTGAGCGCCGCGATGATGTTCGAGCGGTTCTCCATGGTGTCTTGACCGCTGACGGCTTCGATATAGCACTTACGTCCGCGACTGATCGCCACGCTAACGCGATCGCAGCCGATCAAACGGCGGCCTTCATTGGCAACCGCGTAAGCCGTTTCGCGAAGGTTCAGGCTCTCGTGGATTTGGCGCGAGAATTGATCGGCCTGAGCCCACAGTGAAGTCTTATCGCTGAACTGGCGAAGCTTCTGCGTCTTCATCCATTCGCCAGCCAACTCCGACATTTGCTCCATGAACCGCAGGTAGCCGCGTTGCGTGGCTGGTGGCGAATCTGGTCGCTGGAAGATCTCGATGATGCCTTCCACCTGGCCGTCGTTGCGAAGAGGCGAGAGGACGATCAGGTATCGTGTTGGATTGCCACCGGCATTCTCATCGGCAGCCCCCGAGAGGGGCGGGAATAAATTGCCTTCACCACTGTTGATCACTTGGTTCAACAGACGCAAATGCCGACCAGCGTCGGGTGACGACGAATCGAGTAGTGTTTGGCTGAGGTTGATCTGATAAGCCAATTGAAGTCGGCGACCTTCCTCGACTAACCAAATCGCCCCGCCCACGGCGGCCAGAGCGGAAACCACCCGTTGCAAGAAGGCGGAATAATACCCCTCGGCACCGATATCGCTCTTGGAGAGCTGCGAGATCTCGCTGACCAAACTGCGAATCTGCTGCTTCGTCTGTTCGATCGTTTCGGCATTGACGGACGATTGTTCAGAAGACATGGCTACCGTAATCCTGCCAGAGATTGAAATGAATTAATCCAACGCGGTGGAAAAGACGTGCCCCACCCCTCATGGATTCCACTGTATTTGTGCCGAGGAGCCACGCAAGATTTTGCAACGGCTCGGGACGACGAATCTTGCGAACTTGCCGAGAACTTAGCGTTTGTGTCGATTATTCGAGCCTCCACGTCTTGATCCTCGAAATTGACTTGCCACACCCACCGCTACTGTTCATACTTAACGTATAACCGTTAAATCATACTTTAGGTATAAACGCGAATCGCGTCAAGCAAAATGTATTTCGGTCCCCGGAGAATCTCGAACCCACCGGAATCGCCAATTACTCGACGAATTCCCCGAATCGCGGTTCAATGTGCGAGAGGAAACACACCGTGACGCGAACTTACCAACACCGGCCGCTGGCCTTCGAACAGCTCGAATCGAAAGCTGCACCGAGCTCTATTCTGTTGGTCGTTTCGGCAGGCAACGCCCAGTCTGGATTTGCTGATGCCGCGCCTGCGCCCGTTGCTTCCGAACCGCTTCGAGCCAGTAATTACCGTTATGAAACCGAGCAGGTCTTGCGATTCATCGCTGAAAACACGACGGGCTGCGAGTATTCGCACCGCCCTGCGGCGCTGCCGACTGCCGCCGACTGCGAAGTTTCCGACGAGATGATGCGGCAGGTCGCAATGGACTCGGACAGTTTATTTGTGCTTGGCTTCTACGAAGTTGAAAGCGAATTATAGTGAGACCTATGGCAGCTACCGCAATACTTAACGATCTTCTCGATCGGATCGCACCGTCACATCGGCAAGCGTTTCGTCGCGACTATGAGGCAATCCGCCAGCTACCAGGGGCTGCGACCGATCTCCAAGAGTTTCTGGACGATTTCCTCGATCATTGCCATCGTCTTTATGCAGCGACTGCCGGAGCTATCTGGTTCCGAGGCCCCGATGGCGGTCCGCTGGCGATGAAGTCGTCCATCGGTTTCGACCGGTTGTCGCTAGACAACGGCCACGAACACGCACATCGCGAACTCCTCGGATACGCGATGTCACAAAGCCGAGCGTTTGTCGTCAAACCGTATTCCACTCCGGCACCCGACACCGGCGTCGCGAATCCGACGGATTCTTTTGTGGTTGTCGCTCCCATCGAAGACCGTGGAAAACAGCTCGGAATCGTCGAGCTATTCCTCGGCCCAACACCTCGGCGTGGCAAGACCATCGAAGAACGAAATCGGTACGCGAGCTGGCTCGATCATCTCGTACGGTATCTTTGCCAGGGCGTCGAGTTGCGATTTCTCGGCAGTGCCGCTCCGTTACAGCCCGCCCTGGTCAATCTGGTGGCGACACAATCCGAAATCGAAGGCTACAAGGAAGCGATCCGCCGATCACTGGAAGTCACGCTCAACAGTTACGCAGGAATGAGCTTCGGGTCGCTTCGTAACAATCAAACCTTCATGCGCAGTGTTCACGAACTGCTCGAGGAAAACGGACTGCGAATTGGCTGTGCCGAATGCGGTGCCCCTTCGATACTTCGTTGTCAATCGGCGGGGAATTCGAGAACTGGCGTGTTCTTGTACGATCACTACCTCGAAACCGGCCGCACGTTTCATGGCGGCCCCTCCACATTCCCGCGCGTCAAGCTCGTCCCCAAACCGCCACGACGGCGGTCAGGGAAGAATGACGAATGACGAGTGAAGAAATCCCCAAATCCTGAAAGAGTGACGAAATCCACACGAGACTGTGTCAGTCGTCATTCAGCACAGCGGCACCCACGCTAATCCGGCGTATCGAGATAAGGATCTTGCCCCATCTCTCGCTGGACCTTCTTCCGTTCCTTTTCATGGTGCAGCAGGATCATACGATCGCGGAAATGCTTTTTCTCAACCTTCCTTTGTGCCTTGCGAAGAAGCCGAGCGTATTGATCGAGATTGCCTCCAGCCTCGCCAAGTTGCTTGATTTTCTTGGCTTGATCGGGCCCCAGGCCACTGAGCAAGATATCGTCGTCCAAGGCAAGATACTGGCGGACGGTTCCTGGATCGCCTTGGCGGCCGCAACGTCCGACAAGCTGCCGATCGATCCGCGCCGAATCATGAAGCTCAGTACAGATGACGTGCAAACCGCCCTTTTCGGCGACGCCCTCGCCGAGCTTGATGTCCGTTCCGCGGCCCGCCATGTTCGTCGCCACGGTGATCTTGCCGTGTTCGCCGGCGAGGGCCACGATTTCCGCTTCACGTTCGACTTCGTTCGCATTGAGAACCTGATGCTCCAACCCGCCCTCCGTCAACATCGATGAGAGTAGTTCCGATTTGTCGATCGAGCGAGTTCCGATGAGCACCGGACGTCCAGCCGCGTTAATTTCCTTCACTTCGCCCACGATGGCCCGAAACTTTTCTTCCGTGTTCCGAAATACGCGATCCGGCAGCGCCTTGCGTTGCGGTGGGCGATTCGTCGGCATTGGGATCACACGAGTCTTATAAATCTTCAGCACTTCGCGCGCCGAGGTACGAGCAGTTCCCGTCATGCCCGCAAGGTTTTGGTATCGCAAAAAGAGATCTTGCACCGTAATCCGCGCCGCTTGGCCCGTCGGCACGGTCACTTCGATTTTCTCTTTCGCCTCGAGCGCCTGATGTATCCCATCGCGCCACTTGCGTCCTTCGGCCAGTCGCCCCGTGAACTCATCGACAATGACGATCTCGCCCTCCTGAACGACGTACTGGCGATCGAGGTGAAAATCGCGATTCACTTTGATCGCACGTTCGATGTATTGATACAGATCGATCAGGCCGACCGAACGTAAGAGGTCCGGTTGAGGCAGGGCACGAACGAGCTGTCGTCCTTCGGCGGTTAGCTCCACTTTCTTCGTGTCGTCGTCAACTTCGTAATGCACTTCTTCCTCGAATCGAGTCGCGTGTTCTGCCGCCCACTTGTAAGTGGCCTCGACTTGTTCGCGAATCTTGTCTCCCAGCGAGCCAATGATCAGTGGCGTGCGCGCCTCGTCGATCAAGATGCTGTCCGCCTCGTCAACCAGACAGAAGTACGACGAGCGTTGCACAGGCTTGTCACCTTCGCCTTCGAGTCGATGCTCGCTCATCCCGCTGGCGAAGTCTTCTTGGCGAAAACCAAGCCGCCGCAGCAGCAATCGATCCCGTAAGAAATCGAAACCAAACTCTTTGGCCGTACCGTACGTGATGTCGCACGCATAGGCCTCGCGCCGCTGATCGGGCGTGTCCTTGGTCTGAATTACGCCGACCGTCAAGCCGAGCAACTCGTACAACGGCCGCATCCATTCGGCATCACGCGATGCCAGGTAATCGTTCACGGTTGCAAGATGTGCTCCCTTGCCAGCCAGTGCGTGCAGGTACAAAGGAAGCGTTGCAGTAAGCGTCTTTCCTTCGCCGGTTTGCATCTCCGCAATCGAACCATTCACTAAGGCGACACCACCAACGATTTGCACGTCGAAGTGGCGCATCTTCAAAGTTCGGCGACCGGCCTCGCGTACGAGCGCGAAAGCTTCCGGCATCACCTGTGCGATCCGCTCGCCACTCTTCAATCGATAGCGAACAGAAAGGCTGCGCTTACGCAGCAGCTGGTCGCTGTCCGCTTGAATGGTTGCTTCCAGTGCGTTGACTTGGTTGAGCATATCGCTCCATCGCGCAAGTCGGCGGTTGATCGGGCCGCCGATCCACGAAATCATCTTCGCCGCGTTCCCGCTGGGAATTCTGCTTGCCGTCATCGGTTGTGCCTGTTCTGTAAAGAAACGGTCTCGATCATTCGCTAGCCAGCACGATCGTGGTAGGAGCAGGCACTCGCCTGTCAGCCTTTGAGTCGCGTCGTCCACACGAACGAGATAAGAAACGCGGACAACCGGCGACACACGCAAGAAGTCCGCTCCATATCTACTTTACCAACTGGAAAATTTTATGCGACGCATTCGCGCGCGGGACGACAGAACTCTCCGAATCGACGCTACAACAACCCCTACAGTCCGCATTTATCGCAGTCTAAATCAGCAACTGGGGATTTAGGAGGTCTTGCGTAAACAGCAAAAATACGTTCGATCTAACGGCTGTACCGATTTATCTCGAATTCCCGAAACTGACGGTCGATCACACTTTACGGCTAAGAAGGATTATTCCCCGCAAGCGAGCTGTAACCATGAAATCAACATTTGGAATTTTGAGTCTCTTTGTCGCGTTAACAGCAATGGTGCCGCGACAATCGTTCGGGCAGTATGCCTGGATACCCGTCTACTCGGACGCGGCCGCCACCGAAGCATACAACTCTGCCCCTAACCAAACCGGCTACGCGACTTATGTCGACGAAGACCTGGAGGACTTCGACAGTAAGAAGGGCGACTGCGAGAAAGGTGGTAAATCCGACTGCGGTTGCTCGAGCTGTCGAAGCCCCGGGTGGCTGAGCCGCTCGTTTGGCAGCATCGAGTATCTGCATTGGTATCAGAAGGGCAGTCGGCTGCCGCCAATTTTCTCCCAAGGCGTGACGACTTCACGAGAACAGATTTTGTTCGGCGGCAATTTCGTCAACAATGACCGGATGGCGGGGCTGCGAGTGACGGGCGGAGTATGGTTAGATGATTGCAAGGACCGAGCCGTACTCGTCCGCGCATTCGGTTCTGAAGGGGCGAGCACGCCCTTTGCAATGAACGTGCCGAACGCCGGATTCCCGTTCGCTGGAATACCTTTCTTCAACACGGCCGCGCTTCCGGGTAGTGAAAATGGGCTCCAAGTCGCACAGCCACTAGCCCCGTTGAGAACTGGCACTCTCTACGCACGTGCTTCGACCGATGTCTACGGCGGCGACGCGATTTACAAGACCATGCTAGATCGGGGCTGTGACTATCGCTTCGATCTGCTCGCGGGATACCAGTACAGCAGGATCGACGACGATCTGGAAATACGCACCACGTCGGGCTTCCCCCCTTTGCCGAACAACGCATTTACGACGAGCGACCTGTTCGACGTCAGTAACGATTTTAACGGGGGAACACTTGGGTTGTCCGGCGACTTCAATCGAGGTTCTGTATCGTTCCAGATGATGGGTAAGCTCGGGATCGGCAACATGAGACAATCGGTCGCCATCTCGGGCAACAATACATTAGCAAATGGTCTGCCTACACAGGGCGGCTTTTTTGCTCAGCCGCCGAACGGCCCGAACGGGCCAAACGGCGTGCCCATAACGAGTCCCTTCAACATCGGCGAGCACGACCGCAACGTCTTTGCGTTCTCGCCCGAAGCCAGCGTCAAGATGACCTGGTGCCTCAAGGACAACCTTTCCCTCTCCGTTGGTTACACATTCCTCTATTGGAATCATGTCGCCCTGGCCGGCGATCAAATCGATCGCCGCGGTCTGAACAGCACGGGTTCGGTGAATCAGGCAGTTCTGTTTGGCGGAAATTACGCTGGCGGCGGTGCGAACCCTGGCTTTACCTTCCGCGACACCGACTACTTCGTCCACACCATCGACATCGGTGGCACGTTGCGGTACTAATCGAGGAAGCGGGGCCAGCATCTCAGTTGCTCCTGAATCTGTCTGGCCAACAGCTTGCCCCGACGATTCAGAAAGAAAGCCGGACCTTCACAAGGTCCGGCTTTTTTTGTATTTGGGCTGCTACGGTTGGTCCACCAAGTTTAACCCTGGTCGTAGAGCGAGTCCAATGCTGTCCTGTAGGCCGAGATGTCCGTCGTAGCATCTCCACCAGTGGATCGCTCTCCCTCGGGTGCAACACCTGTCGAACCGGAGCCGAGGAGCGAGGAGCCACCGATGACGCGATAAACGCGATCCGCGCCCTGGACGCGGTAGGTCAACGTACCATTGTTCACCGAGACGTTCGCCGTTCGGTCCTGGCCGAGTTGCGAATCGAAAACCGTGAGCACCCCGGAGCTTCCGCCTTGATTAATTGACAAGCGGGCATTGCCGAATCGTTGCATGTTCCAAGCGTCACCGTAGAAGATCGACCAATCTTGCGTTCCGCTCTCCAATCCGAAGAGAATTCCCGAGTTAGCCGGCGCGACGTCGGAGCTGTCAAAAAAATCCCAAACGTCCGTAAATTCGCGAACGAAACCTGCCGCACCAAGCGCCAGCGAACCGCTCTGCAACGTAACGTTACCGCGCGCGTCTATTTGAATCGTCGCCTGGCTGTTGCCGCCCTCAATGAAGGCGGGCTGCTGCTGGGTGATGGTGTAGGGCTTACCCGCAGCGTTCGGACGGAGACCGAGGAACGAGTAAGCCCCCTCGGCGTTCGTCGTGGTGGTCCGGTTCACGGGGTTACCTTGAAAATCGGTTCCGCTGATCGTTGTCAGCACACCCTCAATGCCCGGCTCGTTTCCATTTTGCTGGCCGTCGTGATTGTTATCGATAAACGCCTTCCCGTTGAGATTGACGGGAACAAAGTCCAGCACCTCGACGGCCACGGTCTTGGTTTGGCTGACCTGTGCGGCACCGCTGAGACTCGGATCGAGCGCCCCCGTGTTCCCCAAATCGTTCACGGTGGCCGTCAGAATGCGGGGCGTACCCGCTACTGTCGGCACGGACGTGTGATATTTCACACCACTGCCAAGCGCCGAATTAATCCCGGCGACGGTACCGGTCAGGCGGATGCCGCCCGTAATCGGCACCACCGTCGCAGCGCCCGGGGTGGTGACCGACAACGTGCCGTCACTAATCGTCAAGTCGACCTGGACTGCGGCACCATTGGCATCGATGTCGCTGATCGAAAACTTCGGATCCGAGGTGAACAGATTGTCGAAGTCCGTCAAAAATGACTTGTCGCCCGATTGCGGTCCCGGCACCATGATGGTTGGTGGGTCGTTGATCGGAGTAATCGTGATATTGACGCTGCCGCTGGCGGATCCGCCATTTCCGTCGCTGACGCTCACCGACAGCGAATCAGCGCCATTGACATTTAGACTCGGCGAGTAGGTCAGGCCCGCGAGGGCGGTGTTGATATCGGCAGCGCTGCCCGTCAGGGTCAGCGAGGCTCCCGTCTTCGCCAAGGGTGCGACACTGCTCAACGTGCCCTTGCTCACACCGAGCGTGACGGTCAACGTATCGCCGTCCACGTCGGCAACCGAGAGACCGGAGATGGCCAGCGGCGAAGAGGGATCTTCATCGACCGTCTTGGCTCCCGGTACACTTAAAGTCGGGTCGTCGTTCACGGGCGTCACGGTCACGCTGACCGTCGCCGTTTTAACCGCCTCCACATCGCCCGCGTCGGGCGACTGGACAATCGTGTAGGTGAAACTAAGACTACCGTTGGCATCCTGGACGGGGGTGAAGGTCACATCAGTGCCGTTGGCAGCCAGCGCCAACGTCCCTTGTAGCGTGCCGTCGGAAATCGTCGCCGAATTCCCCGGCGTGACCGTCTGCGCACCGACGGCCAATTGTGTGATCGCCAGGGTATTGTTGTCGTCGTGAATATCGTTGGCCAGCACGTCGAGCAGATGGGCACCGGTATCTTCCGCGAAGGTGAAGGAATTGCCAGCCGCAAAGGGTGTGGTCGGCGGAGCGACCGAAATCCCCACGGAGGCCTGTCGCGCCGTCCCACCTGTCACCGAAATGTCCAAGGTCGTATTGAACGGGCTCGTGTCCGTGAATGAATAGGTGAGTCCATTCAGCTGAGAAGTGATCGTCGCTGCGGCACCCGTCAGCACGATGGAAGCGCCGGACTTTCCACCGGCCGCGAGAGTTCCCTTGCCGACCGACAAGGTCACCGACAAGGTACTGTCCGGATCTGCCACCGTAATGGCATTGGAATTTGCTGCCGAGAAAACCAGGTTGCCGCCGAGAAACGCTGTCTGATCGCCTGGCACCGTCAGCACCGTCGGGTCGTCGACAGGTGTGATGTTGATCGTCACACTCTTGGTGACGGGTGTCGTAATGATCCCGTCAGTCGCTCCGATCACGAGCGTGTCCGCCGTGTCGACGTCCTGGTTGGGCTTATAGGTTAATCCGCCTAGCGAAGTATTGAGCTGCGCCAGCGTACCCGATAGGGAAATCGAAGCACCCGATTGTCCACCTGCCGTCAAGTTGCCCTTGGAAACGGACAAGGTGACCGTGAGGTCATTGCCGTCTGCATCGTTGACACTGATGCCGCTGACATTCAGCGTCGTATCCTCTGTAGCAGTCACCGAACTCGGTGCCGTGATCACCGGCGCATCATTCACGGGGGTAACCGAGATACTGACCGTGGCGGTCGCTGTACTGCCTTGGCCGTTTGAAATTGTGTATGTAAAGGTGGTGCTACTGGCATTGCCCGCCGCTGGCGTGTAACTGAAGTTGTTACCGGTCTTCGACGATCCCAAGAATGTCAAGGAACCGTTGCTGAGCGAGATGCTCTGGTTGGCTGTCACCGCTGCCCCGTTAACTTGAATGATGGTCGGATTCGTACCTGACGGGTTAAAGACGGTGTCGTTGGACAACACGTTGAAAGTGTTGTTGGTGCTGCTTTCGATAAATGCCGGTGGAGCGTCATTCGTCGCCACAATGTCCGAGACGATGTTAATCGATCCATTTACAAACATCACCATGCCATTGCAGGTTCTGCTTTGAACCATATGTTCCGCAGTACACTGATTGTCGTTCTGGCCATTCAGCAGAATGTCATGGGCGGGCAGAACATCAGCCGGATCGAGAACAAACGCAACGTTGTTTTGGGCAGTGTTGCCGGCACGCATGTTCACGGTGTAGACAAGCTGAGGGCCGGCTTTCAGACCAGCGTCAAATCCGCGAAAGGCACCTGCTTCGTCTACCAGTCCGGGTGTCGAAATGCTTCCGGATTTGCTATTTGTAAAGTTGTTAAATTGAAAATTGGGCGTCGTTGGGTCGCTCCCACTTGCATCGGTGATGTCCAAGCCGGTCGCCGTCACAAAATTCGTGTCGAACATAATATCGTTGTAGACCGCGAACGGACCACCCGGGACTGTTTGCACATCGTCCCCAACAATCCCCAACAGAAAATCTTCACCCGTGCTAACTTGGGTGATGACTTTGCCAACAGCGATATCTTTGGCTCCCCGCGGTATGCCTGTGGCCCGATCCAACGTCAAGATCTCGTTCTGTGTGCCGGTGACCGACGCAATCGTGTAAAAGCCATTACCGGGGGCGATGTTCGATACTAAAATCCGATCACCCGCTTTGAGCGTTCCCCATCCATCCTCGGGAAATGACAATTTCACGGTCGCGCCATCGATCGAAACCGATCTGGCAAGCAAATTCTTGTCGAGATTAACGGTCGAGACAATGATCGACGTTGTCCCTTCGCCCTCGGCCAGCTTGTTAATCACCACCAGCGGGTCGGCAGGCGAGATGAATCCGTCTGCGTTGTAGTCGATTTTCATCGTGCCCCGAACCGGATCTTCGCCCATCGCCTCGACCGATGTTGAGCCATGGTCGTTGAGATAGTTGATAGCCAGCAAAACATCGAGCGGGCTCACAGCACCATCGCCGTTTCCGTCAAATAGATTCTGAGCGTTTGTCGCAGGGCTGAGATGAGTCGCAAAAACATCCCCCGCTAATAACAGGCGTCCCTCAAGCTGCTCGGCTCGCAGCAGGCGGCTTGTCCGACTCCGGCGCGATTGCTTGGGTGACTTTGCAAAGACTTGACGAAAACGACGGCTTAAGTTGTTCATGTGTTTGCTCATTTTTTTCCTACAAGTAACCCTGTCGCATTCAAGGCTTAAGGCAGAAAACCTATACACGTTAGCCGTCGCCGAACCAGCCATCGAGCACTAAACAACTAGTAAATCCAGGTGCCCAGTAACTTTTAATCGAGTCAGGCCTGAAGACGGAAGTAAAACTAGATCCCGCAGAGTTAAAGTCCAGAGTAGTCACGAATTTTGACGTTTGCAAATAATTTGCGCGCCAGTTCAAAAATTCTGTGCAAACACCCTATTCAACGCTGTAGCTCGGCGAGTGTAAATCGCAACGGCACTAGTGATATATTCCACGTAATTCACCCAGAGTACGCACGCCTCCCACTGTATTCAATAGAGAAGAAGGCAGAATTTTGAAAAGAAACTCGCCGCGTGGAGGAACGCTCATTCGGATTGTGATGGCGAACCGTCCCCGCTGTTCCGGTTTTGCCGATTGTCCGACAACGCTAGGAAAAGACTGCCCAGAGGGGTGCCACGTCCATTGCGATGGCCTCGAATAACTCTGTCAATTCCGAATCTTCCGAGTCGACGCTCGCAGCATCCAGTGGCTCGACTCGCGATAACGAAACTGGTGATACCGCCTGATCGACAGAGGCATTTGCCCTGTCGGCCGTCCTTTGCGGCAGTTCAATCGTCAGGTGGGATGCCGGAATGCGACTGCTTAATAACGCGTCGTTTGGCACGATCGGCGCTGTCGATTTGACATCTTGAATGTCGTTTTCCGCGCCCGGATGCGCCGCAGTAGACTCACCTTCCCCCGAGGCCCCATTTAGTAGGAAGCGATTGATGACCAAGAGAACATCAATCGGCGAAACGATACCATCACCGTTCACATCGAGAAACGCACTGATCACCTGATCGTCGAGAACATGTGGCCCATTCGTGTTCAACTCGTTGATGACGACTAGCGCATCGATTGGTGAGTCTTCTCCATCCCCGTTGACATCGGTCGGCTGACTCAGATTCTGCCACGATGCGGTGACTGCGACCGTCACCGTGGCAGTGGCAGTCAGGCCATGGGCATCGACGACGGTGTAGGTAAACGAATCTATTCCCGTAAAACCAGGGGCCGGATCATAATTAATTTGACCGTCCGATAGGATCGAAACCACGGCGTCACTCTGGGTGTCTCCAACCGATTGGATGGTCAGCGTTCCATTTCTCACGGCATGCGTAATGTCCCCATACGTGATGTCATCTACGGGAACCGGCGCGGCAGGGTCGAGGTACAAGACGTCCGCAGTCGGGCTATTCGACGCGTGTTGTGCGTCGAGCGTGATATCCCACCTGAGATCGGCCTCGTTTTCCACAACGTTCAAACGATTGACCGAGGTTCCTCCCGCGACGATGAACGAATCGTCGGCAGCTCGCGGACCACCCGAATTGAAGGTCACCCTCAATAACTCGATTTCCTCGCCTCCAAGCGGTAGTAAAGTCGACTGGAAGGCACCGATATCATTCAAACGTCCCTCCGGCAGTACTTCCCCGCCGACGCCGTTGCCGTAAGCAGAGCCAAACTGAACTTTCAACCCAAGCGGCCCACCTGCCGACTGAGCGGGAGTGATCGCTTGAGGGTCGTAGGCGATGTCCAAGTAGGCGGCACCGATTCCCAACTCGGTGTCGCTAGATGACCGAAGATCCTGGACCAACGTTCGAACGACAACCGATCCACCCGCCTCGATTTCAGAAACGGGATCGCCAGCCGCATTGACGGCTTCTAGGCGAATGCTGACCGGGCGAGGCACCACATCGATCCAAACCGTTGCGGCCGACGATTCGACTTCACCGTCGGTCACGCGATAGACAAAGCTGTCGCGCCCGATAAAGTTTTCTTCGGGGACGTACCTGAAGGATCCATCCGAACCAAGTTCCAGAACACCATGCGAGGGCTCTTCCAGAAGTCGCAAGTCAAGCGGATCGCCATCTGGATCAACATCATTGGCGGCGATCCCGGCGTTCGCCGCAATCTCCAAGACTCGATTTTCCCGAACTCGATAGCTGTCACTTACGGCTACCGGCGCATCGTTGACCGGCAGAACGGCAACGGACACTGAAATCTGCGATTCGCCATCCAGCGAGTACGTAAACGTCTCGACACCGTTGAAATTCCGAGCAGGCGAGTAGATTAACGAAGCTCCGTCTGCCGCGATCGAAATCCGACCGCCCGCACTACCAGGACTGACCGAGGTGATTTCAGCCGCTCCACCCGCGTTGATATTGAGCGTCGCGTTGCCGTATCGAATTCGATCGTAAGAGACGACTCCGACTGGCTCGTACAGCAGTGTGTCGGAAAAGGGATTGTCGTCCGCAGGATCCGCTGTGAACGTCGTCGTTCCGGAATTCGGCCGATCGTTTTCGAGGACAGGCAAGATGGCTTCTGCATCTTCGAGTATCTGTAGCGAATCCGCTTCGCCAATCGCAGGTGCAGCTCGAAATCGGGCCGCGAGCAACAACGATGGTTCCGTCCCCAGCGGTGTCGACCCGGTTTGAAACGCCCCAATTTCGTTCAGGATTCCCGGCACCGACGCATCGCCACGCACCCCGTTCGCATAGTCAGGTCCAGAGACAACGATG
>CAUJKL010000623.1 GCA_963204995.1 Planctomycetota bacterium
AGGCACAGGCCACTGAGATACTGAGCCCAGAAATGATCCGGTTGCGATTGCAACACTTGCTCGAATTCGCTGATTGCCACATCGTACTCGCCTCGGCGATACAGTTCGTCGGCGATCAGAAAGTGGTCTAGCGCGTCGGACACTTCGGCGGCTTCGGCCAGACTCTCCTCTTGCGTCGCGGCGGCGTGATCGCCGAGCGAATGCAGGTAACGCGCACGCCGCAAATGATACGCCTTGGACGGCGTACCGAAACGCGGAGCCTGATCGAGCACGCGAAGCGCTTCCTCAAGCTGGTGTCGCTGACCCTGCTCGTCGAGAACTGCCGACGACTGGGCTTCGGTTTCTGCCAGAATCAACAGCAGCTGATAGCAGTCTCCGCAGATTTGTGTTTGTTCCGATTCATCGAGATGCTCGTCAACCGTGAGCGTGTTTTCATAAGTGGCCGACACGCCGTAGACAGCCAACGCTTCATGCACCGCCTCGCGCGAAGCTTGCAAGTTGGCGGCCAGATCCATCCCGGTGTACAGCGTGCCCAGGAACTGGGCCTCGTCGCGCAAGTCGACGAAGTGCGTGAGCCGTTCGCGTGAAGCCAGCCGATCGGCCACTGCAATCAGTTTCTGGTCGACGTCCGCCAGCAGCGATTCTGCCGCTTCCCGCAACGCGGTCAGTCGTGGTTCGCTGCGAAGAATGGTCAGGGCTTTCGTCAGATCGAGCTGTGCGCTGGGCAGGTCGTTCGCAGCCATCGCCACGCGAGCACCGTCATACAGCCGCTGTCCTTCGATCTCGAGTTGCGACAACCGCTGCGTCTCGATGGCCTCCGCGACATTCCGCCGAGCTTGCCGCTCTTCGGCCAGCGCTAAGTCGAGCTGATCGCGTAGTGAAATGTTGTGCCAGGCAATGAACAGTCCGGTGCCGATGACGGCTGCGACGCAGACGGCCATGAGGGCCACCGTCGAAGGTCGCCGCTTGGCCCATTTCCAGGCGCGTTCGGTAGCGGAAATGGGCCGCGCGAGAATCGGCTCGTCGGCGAGAAAGCGATGTAAGTCGTCAGCCAGATCTTCGGCGGTCTCGTAACGGCGCGCGGGTTGTTTCTCCAAACACTTGAGACAGATGGTCTCGATGTCGAGCGGTACGCGCGGTTCCAATTGCCGCGGCGGGACGGGCTCCTGGTCGATGACTTGCCGGATGACGTCGATGGGATTGCCGGACTTAAACGGTGGTCGACCAATCAATAGTTCGTAAAAAATTGATCCCAGGGCATAGATGTCAGTTGCCGGACCGACTTCGCGAATCCTGCCGTCGGCCTGCTCAGGAGACATGTAATTGGGAGTGCCAAGGACGGTGCCTGTGTGGGTCTGTCCGGAATCATCGTCGAGCCGCTTGGCCAGACCAAAGTCCGTGATCTTGGGGACGACGGACCTTGACCAATCACCGTCGGTGATCGTCGAACCCGACGACGATGGTCTGCGAGTTGCTGACAGTCCCGCCGTGATCATCGTCGACTGCGGGTCGTGAGGAGCCAGCAGGATGTTCCCGGGCTTGAGGTCGCGATGTATGATGCCTCGCTGGTGCGCGAAACCGATGGCGCGAGCCAAGGTCTCTATCATCCGGGCAGCCGACTGAGGGCTGAGCGTCGAGTCGCGAATTCGTTTATCGAGACTTCCGCCCGTCACGAGTTCCAGCGAGAAGTATGGGCAGCCATCGTGCTCGCCGGTTTCAAAAACCTGCACGATGTTCGGATGCTGTAGTTGTGCGACTGCTTCCGCCTCAGCGCGAAACCGAGCCAGTCCTGCTTTGCCTGCATGAGCACCGGCCAGGATCATCTTGAGCGCTACCTGGCGTTGCAAGTTGCGGTGCCGTGCCCTGTAGACCACTCCCATACCACCCCGGCCAAGTTCTTCCAGGATGTCATAGCCCGCGACGCCGTTAAGCCTGCGTGCTGTGTACGACGTCGGTTCCGGAGCAAGCGTGTCGGCGAAACCATCGCTGCCACTACGACTCGTTTCGGCATCCGGTTGTGTCAGTACGTTTTCAGGATCGCTGTCGGAATCGAAGTGTGGCGGAGGTACGACCATCGTCACGTCAAGCTGACGAGTCTTCTCCGCGTCTGCGTCGCGCGCATCAGGCAGTGGACGCGCCGGGCTGCGGGGCTCGGGCGTTGCTAACGCCGAGTCCTTCGCGCTCACGGCGCGAAAAAATAGTTTTGCGATGCCCCGTCGACTCCACCATCGCATGCTTCACTCCAAGCGGATTCACCGCACGGTCATAATAGATCAGTTGCACCCAAGGCTGACTTGACTGCGTTTCCAAACTCCAAGGACGGGAACGTCGCGGCAGGTGACGCCTGAGTTGTCGTGGAATTCACGGATGACGAGCATCTGATCTTAGATTGGTCCATTTTGAGCGTCTGGAGAAACGGTTTCAACCCTTTGTTGCCGAAAGTCTCGCGAAGTCGGTCATAATATCCCGGAAAGGTGTGTTTCTCGTCTTGCTTCAAGGCGAGTAACGGCACATCCGATGCTGCCACCGTCGTGACGTGACGCTCGACGGCGGGGGTCCGAGTTCAATTCGACGGACGCGCTGTCTCGAATTAGAGTAGGGTGTGGGGTGCTTCTCTGAGGTGAGCTAATACGATGCGAGTGATGTTGGCGGAAGCGATCCATTTGCTGATTGTCACCGTTGCGGTCGTCGCGGCCACGGGAATCGCGGCGCTCCTGCTGGCCAACAGCGAGGAGTACAGTTCCTTGATCGTGATGGTCTTCATGGCCGGTACCGTGGGCGGCGTGGCGAATAATTATCGGCGGTTGTATCTGCTGCCGACGAACGCCTCGATCTTGGACGAGCCGGACACGCGTAAGCTGCTGACGATCCAACTCTATATTTCTCCCTGGATCGGCGGCATTTTCGCGGTGGCCATGTACGGCATCTTTGCGTCGGGTGCTTTGCAGGGCGAGTTGTTTCCCCAGTTCCAGGCGACCGATCTGGAATTCACAACCGCCTACGCCTTCGCAGACCAACTGCTGCCCGCTACCAACAGCGACGCGGCGAAAGCCATTCTCTGGGGATTCGTTGCTGGCTTCGCCGAGATGTTCGTACCCAACTTCATTGATAAGCTGACGAGTGAGAACGCAATAGCCGAGTAGGCAATGCTTCAGCATGGCAACGCGGCACACACGGTATTGTCCCGCTAAAACCACACGGGGCGTGAGTCACTAGGCAAACGCAAGGAGGGCTGGTTGTGATGCGTGGAGTGGGCAGGTGGTTATCTCCGCTGGCGACCTTGACGCTCTTCCTTTCGGATTTTCGTACCATACACGAACACGCCAACTAGACTCGACAAACTTCCGCCCGCCAGGAGTGTTCCTGCTAGGGCAGCCCCGTTATGGATGGCAAAAGCAGACACAGCCATTGCCGCCAGCGAGACAATCAGGCCGCAAGCTAGACCTGCCCATGACCGCGAGTTGTCACCGCGTATGACAGTGCTTTCCATGTTGATACGATGCGCCGTTTGATTCTCGAATACAGCTAGAATCCTATCGGCAGACCCAGGCAGGATTTCTTCATAAGACTGAAGCAGTTCTGGTGGTGGGATCGGGCCTGAATACTGCGAGACGTGCGTTTGCGATGTTGTTGTGGTAACCGATGCGCGGCGATCCAAGGCGTTGCCAGTTATAGCGTTCTGCGAGAGAGCCCGCTGTCTCGCCATGGCCTGCCGTTTTTTACGTTCGGATCTTTGAGACATGCGCCTGCTGCTTCAGATTACCAGCAACCTGATCGTGGGCGAATCGCATATCTTCGCAAACCTGCATCCAGTCGTCGTACAACGCCAGATGGTCGGCTTCCGCCCCGGTACTCGAATAGTTGTACTCGTTCATGGTGTTACCGAAATCCAAAATGCGCCCCATCCCCTCGGTGAACGAAGGACGTGCGAACAAATTGAAACTGTAGCGACCCATGAAACCCACCTACTGATTAAGTACACCTTAATTATGTTCAGAGTACGTGTCGACGACGCTCATTGCAAGCATATCACCCTATTCGGCAATAAAACGCCTGTATGTCGACAGTTTTCAGGGCCTTTGGTTCAGGCGATTGAGTTTCTAACGCATCGACCGAATCGTAGCAATGGCAGCGCGTTACCCAGCCAAGGTCGCCTCACTCGTGTAGGGGTAGATCGATCTGTAGTTCGCCGCTTCGGCTAAAAGCTCCTTGATCGACCACTTGTGTCCAGCTAGCCCGCGGCCATCGCTGGCGTGCTGTTCACCGTCTCGTGCTTGTGGCAGTAGATAGCAGCACAGCGACCAATGGTTGCGATCACTCTTAAACCGCGTCCGTTCTTTGCACATCGCGGCCATGATCTCCACAGCCATCATTGGCTGACTAGCACCGCGCAGCACCAGTTCCGCCATTTCTAAAGTCATCTGCTGCCGTGGATCGACATCCAGTTCAGGAACGGCGTAGATACTCCTTTTGTGCTTCACCGATCCAGCGACCGCCCGCAGCTTGCCTCGCTTGAGCGTGCGGTGGACGGTCATTCTCAGGACCGGCAGTGACGCATCCCGTCCAGCCTCATTTAGCAGCACCAGCAAATCGGCGAGCGAGAAAGGACGATCTTTGGGAATGACTTGGTGGATAGCATTGGCGAGCGTGCCAGTGGCCTTCAATGCGAGGTGTCATTCGAGAGTATCGAACTCTTTCATGCTCCGAAGATATGGAGCTAGTCCAAGCGGTCAAGTCGCGCCGGCGGCTGTGTGGTTTTAGCGCGACAGTACCCGCCTCGCCGTTATGCTGAAGCATTACCTACGATGCTGAAGGATAACCCACGACGCTACGACGCTACGACGCTACGACGCTTATGAACTCGACTCGGTGGCAGAGTACTTTGACTTGGCGTATGATGGCGACCGTCTTCTGTCGTGCAAACCAAGATCAGACGAGTCCACTACTATGAAACAGAATTGCATCGCATCCGTTTGCGTCATTTGGATGGCCCTTTATGCCTCGACCGCAATAGCTGCCGAAGAAGGCTTTGTCTCGCTGTTTGATGGCCAGACGTTTGCCGGTTGGGAAGGAAACATGAAAGTGTTTCGCATCGAAGAAGGTGCGATCGTTGGTGGCAGCCAGAAAGAACCTGTCACCCAAAACGAATTTCTCTGCACCGAGAAGGAATACGGCGACTTTGAATTGCGATTGAAAGCCAAGTTGGTTGGACCCGGTGATAACGCCGGAATTCAGTTTCGCAGCGTTCGTATCCCCGATCATCATGAAGTCATCGGTTATCAGTGTGACATGGGCTCGGCTTGGGGCCGAAAGATTTGGGGAGCGTTGTACGATGAATCACGCCGACGAAAGGTGTTGGCCGAAGATGCCGCCGACGAAGTCCAGAAGGTCTACAAAGAGAACGACTGGAACGATTTCGTGATTCGCTGCGAAGGAAACCACATTCAGATCTGGTTGAACGATGTTCAAACCGTTGACTACACGGAAGCAGAAGACGTTGCCAAGACCGGCCTCATCGGCGTGCAGATTCATGGTGGCAAACCGGCCGAGGCGTCGTACAAGGACATCCGCATCAAAGAGCTAACGAAATAGAAAGTAGCCAAGGAATGGCGATACCACAATTCATCTACTTCGATCTCGGCAACGTGCTTGTCAACTTCGATCATCATCGCGGCGCGCGTCAGATGGCGGAAGTCGCGGGAATCTCGGAACGCAAAGTCTGGCAGGTCGTGTTCGAGAGCGATCTCGAGATGGAATACGAGCGTGGAGCAATCACGACGCAGGAATTTTACGAAGCGTTTTGCGAGCAAACTTCAACTCGTCCCGATCGCGACGCGTTGTTGTTGGCTGCCTCGGATATCTTCGAGCTGAATGAAAGCATTGTTCCGATTTTGTCGGAGCTTCGCGAATCCGGCTACCGGATGGGGATTTTGTCTAACACTAATGAAGCACATTGGAAGTTCATCGCCGACGGACGTTTCTCCATGGTGCAGGACTTCTTTGAACTGTACGCGCTGAGCTATGAAATGCGATCCGCCAAACCGGATCTCCGTTCGTACAGGATCGCGGCAGAACTGGCCGGCGTTGCTCCCGAAGAGATCTTCTTTACGGATGATCGCAGCGAGAATGTAGCAGCCGCACGTCGCGTCGGATTCGATGCGGTGGCGTTCGCTAATGCCAGCGGATTGCGAGAATGCCTGCGCGTGCGCAAGTTGGCTCGTCAGAAAAGTGAGTGACGTAAGATCGCTTGCGAAAGCTCACCGCTTCATCGTTGCGGATCGGTGAGAATCGAATCGAACCTCGGCGCGATCCGCCGCAATTCCGTCGACCAAAAAGACGGACTGTGACTTTTCGATGCCGTCTAGCGATACGATAATCACTGCATCGGATGGTGGCACTTCATCGGGACAGCGCAACCGACAACTGTTCGGGCCGACGCTTGCCACTTCGAAATCGCGATGCCCCACTCGAAGAGTTGCAGTGACTTTGGCCGAGTGCCCGTTCGCTTGAGATCCAGTCATGGTCAGTTCATTTGAAGAGCAAAAGCGTCATGTAATAGAATACGCCGTCGCACGACATATTCCAGTTGATTTCACGCATCAACTCGGTTACGGCAATGATGGGATCGTCTGGATCACTGACCAGTTAACTGCGGTTAAAGCGTTCTTGCGAGTGGGTAATTATAGCCGCGAACTCGGATGCTACCAACGTCTAGAAGAACTTGGCATTGATGAAATTGGTGAATTCGAAGTGCCGAGTCTTGTTGATTTCGATGCGGACTTATTGATTGTCGAAATGACGCTAGTAACGCCTCCCTTCCTGCTTGACTTCGGCAAGGCCCACCTCGATCATCCGCCCGACTATACGCCCGAAGTCTTAGCGGATTGGGAGTCGGAAAGGCGAGAATTGTTTGGCGAACGCTGGCCGCAAGTGCAGGAAGCTCTAGGTTGGTTGCGGAGTTACGGGATTCATTACTACGATGCCAAGCCGGGAAACATTACGTTTGGCAATGAGGAATGAGTCGTATCCCAAGCATCAATCCGGCAGTCGCCACACACGAATGACACCGTCGTAGCCGGCAGAAACCGCTCCTCGCGGGTCGGGCAAGTAGCTGATCGCTTTGGCCGTCGAGATGCCGCCGCGAGCTTGGCCGGTGAGCGTTTGAATTAGCTTGCCGTCTTCGACATTGATGACCGAGACTTCATGCATCATGCCCGCGCAGAGTATTCGTCGGCTGTCGGGAGCGAAGGCCAATTGAGACGCATAGCTGGAAACCGATGTTCGAGAAAGCATCTTGCCGGTGGCGAGTTCCCAAATCATGACTTGGGACGATGCACAAGCGGCGACGAGTTGCTCGTTCGGTGAAATGACGACATCGTTTGGATTACTGCCGAGGCCGGCGAAGGGTGCGGCAAGTTGTCCGCTGGCGATGTTCCATACATAGAGGTTGTTGTCTGCACTCGCCGCAGCCACCAAACGCCCGGTTCGAGAAAGTGTCACTGCGGCGGGATATAAAGGGCAGTTCAGTTGGCCCACAGCAGCCCCCGTTCCCATGTTATACAGACTGATGTTACCATTCGACGAAGCGCGGCGAGAACACACGAGAATCTTGTCGTCTCCCGATAATCCCGCGCTGCTAATCGATGAGGGAATCGTCATGGAAGTGGCAGGTTTGCCGGTGCGAGCATTCCAAACTTCGGCTAGGTTGCGACTTCCTGCGACAAAAACGAATTGATCGTCTCGGAACAGCGCGACCTTGACGATGCGGTTGACGCTGGAGTTGACCTGGCCAGTTTCTTTACCGTCGGCGAGATCCCAGAAGCGTACCGTGCCATCCGTCGACCCGGATACAAGCATCGTGCCCGAGTTGCTCACATCCAGCGACGTCACTTCTGCCGTGTGACCCTCGAGCCGTTTCAGTTCGCCGACAGGACCGCTCAGCCAAGCCAGTTGTTTGCTCGTCGTCGCCGTGTCCTCCACTTTACCTGTTAGTTCTTCGAGTTTTTTCTCGGCGACGGTACGGTCCAAACCAGTAAGATTCGGCAGCGCCGTGGTGTACCAATGCCTGGCTCGCAACAAAGCCCCGTTCTTGTCGGATTCCGCAGCCTTCTCGCCCCACTCGTACCATTGATTCGCGAGGGCGAGCGAGTCGGCTCCCTGTGGATTCTTGATTTCAAGTTCGGCTAGTTTCGCGAGTTGCGCGTCGCTTCCCTTGGCAAGGTGCAGTACGCCCACTTCCCATTCGCTCGTGACAAAGCAACGGTATCGACCCAGCTTCAAGTTGGCCGCAGGGTCATCGGGTGACGTGGCGAGGAGCGAGGCGGCTTGCTCGGCATCCTCCCAGAGCTTCTTGGACGTCTGAACCTGTTTCCGCTTTAGACCGACGATTCGCACGATCTCTCGATCTTTCAACCGCGCATTCGCGCGAGCTGCCGCAGCCAGCAGTTTTTCGGAGCTAGTCCAGTCCGAGTTACCGATTGCTTCGTCAGTCAGTTCAAGCGACATCATTGCGATTGGGCGACGCTCGACATCGGGCCTAGTGGTAGTAGCCAGCTTGGTCAACGTGTCGCACTTCAGCGTCCAGAGATCGACCTCGAACCAAGCGCACAACTCGTCGGTCGTCTCCATCGCCATTTTCAGATCGGCGGCTTCCAGCATCAACTCTCGCGATTCGTAGAGGAGGGCGAACTTGGCGGCGGTGTCTTGCTCCTCTCTGCCGCGTTTCAGCAAGTCCTTAGCGAGAGCAATCATCGCCGGTTTGTCCTTGGCGGCTTGAAAGTCAGTCGCGAAGATGTCTCTCACTTTACTCGAACCCGCTTTTCGGTCTTCGCCGGAAGGAACGGGCAATCGAGCTTCCGACAACGTGGTGGCGGGCGGTTCGGCTGCTGTGACCGGGGGCGACTCTGGAGTTGCCGCCATTGAACTCGAAGGGGGAGCATCGGCGACAACCCACTTTGCCCCCGTGATGATCCCGTGTCGCAAGTTGCCGGAAATGTCGGCAGCGTAATTCGAGGGTGCGCCGGCGAAATTGAGTAGCGTCAAGGTCGTGCTGTCGCCCGCGAACACCTGCGGAGGTGTGAACCTGTCCCGATAGCGAACTTCGGAGGAAAGACGAAACGCTTTGATGTCGCCGATAAACGCATGTCTGTCCGGAAGATAGACGGACTTTCCTAAAAAGAAATCAGTCGTGCTGAAGACGGCGTCGTCTAAGCTTCGCCTGTTGGATTGTGTTCGAGTGCCATCGAGGAACACTTCTAATTGATAGTTTCCGTCGGCGGGAGAGTTGCAAACGGCCAAGTGATGCCAGCCGCTGCCGAGTGCGGGCACTTCTGCACCGCTCCCTCGAATGCTACCAG
>CAUJKL010000624.1 GCA_963204995.1 Planctomycetota bacterium
TTGAGAGTTGAGAGTTGAGAGTTGAGAGTTGAGAGTTGAGAGTTGAGAGTTGAGAGTTCAGTGGTCAGTGGTCAGTGGTCAGTGGTCAGTGGCTACTTGCTGGGGCCGAGGCCCCGCAGGAGTTCGCTTCTTCGGTCGAACTGGCGATGTAGATCCTCGACGCGTTTCAGAAACTCTGCGATCGCTGCCGGCGGATCTTTCTCGGGCACGAGCAATTCATCGACCGCCTTGAGCAGCCGCTCCGCTTCATCAACTAGCGTTAAATCAAGTTCGTAAATCTGATCGAGTAGTTCTTCATGAACGCGAACGAAATCAAACACGCCGCTATAGCCTCGCATCGCGCCACGCACTCGCGATGCCAACGTGTCCAGACGCGTCCGGACTCGCTCGCAATCGTCCAAGTAGTCGATCTTTCTAGCGTCGAGCAAGTTTCGCTGATACCGATCGACGCCGGCTTTGCAAGCATCCAGGCGATCCGCCAGCCATGTCCTGGCGAGGTGGTCACTTTCCCGTCGATACTCTTGTTCGAGATACCCCCGAAAGCCCGGAATCTTTCGTAAGATCGACTCGACGATACCGCGTGCGTCGCCGTGCTTGGTTGGATCAACCACTCTGTTCGCTCCGTACTATTGCCTACAACCGTGCTTAGATGCCAGCGCCGTCATCTGTTTATCCTAGCGCTGCTCGCTCGTTGTAACAAAACTTTGCCCGAATCGCACGAGGATCTACGAAAAAGCGACGGCATCGCCTCCTCTTAACCGACAACGGTGACATGCCCGGATTGTAGAAACCTCCGTCGCTCTCTGCACCGTACCGTGCGGCGACGCTCAGAGTTCTCCGTTTGCGTGACCGGTGGTCATCCGTTCGGCCGTTCACAATCGAAGGCAACTACATGAACCCGCAGCCTCAGTACGACAGTCTGCAGGTCGCCCGGCCTCCAATCCCCGGAAACGCCGAACGTCAACGCAGGTTGCAGGTGGAGTTATAAGGCATCACCGCACGCACGCATGCCAACTCGAATGCGGTGCTAATCCAACCCTTACCCGCTGAAGTCGCCGCCTGCATCGAAGGTCACATCGGGCAGGGCTTCTTGGAGCTTTGCGAGCCCTTCTTTCGTGACTTGCGTGTCCGTCAAGTCGACAGAACGCAATTCCGTCAGCCCGTAAAGATTCGCTAACCCCGCGTCGGTGACTTTGGTCTCGGCGAGGTTCAAGGTTTGCAGATTGGTCAAGCCTTTCAACTGTTCAAGTCCCGCATCGGTGATGCTCGTCTGGGACAGGCTGAGGTAACGTAATCTCGTCAAGCCCGCGAGTTCCGTGAGCCCGGCGTCCGTGACCTTGGTGCCCGCCAGCCGGAGATGCTCCAATTCGGCTAAGCCGGCAAGGTGTTTTAGTCCCGCATCGGTGACTGCCGTCTGGCCGAGGCCTAATTCTCGCAGCTGTGTCATCCCGCCCAGCGTTTCTAGGCCGGCATCCGAAATCTTGGTATTGCGCAACGTCACATCGGTCAGCAATTTTAATGCAGTCAGCTTTTGCAGGCCGGCGTCACTAACTTGAGTGGAACTCAGCCACAATTCGGATAGCTTCGAGAGTTTCGCCACGTGATCCAAGCTTGCATCAGAGATCCCCGTGTTGACCAGCACCAGCTCTTCGAGCCCCGACATGCTAGAGAGATTCGCCATTCCGGCGTCGGTGACTTTGGAACTAGCGAGAATCAGTGACTGCAAATTCTCCAGTCCCTTGAGCCGCGCCATCGTGCCATCATCTGCGGCACTGCTGGAAAAAGTGCGAATCTTACCACTCTTGATCTCTGTGACCTGAAGACTGATCCGATCCTCGGGCGTAGTTACTTTTCCGCAGCCAGCGAAGGTGATGAGAATCAGCACCGCGGCCAGCAGAAGGGATGAGAGATAATACTGACGCATTGACATTTTCTCCTATGAGCAAAAAACGTGGACCGATCGTGGTAATCTTTGAAGTGAAACTCGCTGGGATTCACACGTTGTGCAAGATCAGTCTCCACCGAAATTGCAAGCGGCTAGGTGTAGAACGGTCACGCACGAACGTGACCGCTCTTCAGACACTTACGAAAGCAGGGACTTGCAACGGCTACGGGAGTTTAACCGGCCCGCCGTCAGCGACTGCACATAGTTTTTGGTACATGCTAGGAAGTTTGCCGTTTGTAGGGCCGCGTTCGGCGACACCATTAAGCCAGCCGTTTCCATCTCGGTCACTGAATTCGATCGTTTCGGAAATGAAATTCACGCTTCCGTCTGCCAATACAAACATGGCACCGCCAGGATGCATGCTGGAGAAACCTCGCAACCGCCCATTCTGGTCGTTGCTATTATCGAAGTTGAGTCTCGGCCGCCCACCCCCAAGTGCGTCCGCACGCTCATTCACACCATTACGGCGTCTCACTCCATAGATCACTCCCGCACCCGAGGTTCGAATGGCGCCAGAATTGTCCTTGTACTGCCACCGCCTTTCGCCGACCATCAGCACATTCGACGTTCCATCCGTGATGTCCCGGAACCTTCTGCCGGTCTCCTCGATGAACACTCCTCGCTCCTGAGGACGGCCTCCGTTGGCATCCGGGTTCCACGCGCCGTTGACACCAAGATAATTCGATGTCGCGATGCGTCGTCCAGCCACAGGAGGTGTTCGTGCCCAATTAAACCGCTGCCTATTGGTATTCTTAGGAGGTCCCACATCAGACGGGCAACGGAAACTGGGAATGGCCTGCTGCATCACTTCCTTGAGAGTTCCAGGGCCGGCCGTACTCGAGATGAGCTCCAAATGATTGTTGCCGACGTTCAACTTATCATGTAGAGCTTGTTGCTCCATAAACGGGAGAACCAACGCGCCCCACGCCCAAAGGTTCACGTTGTTGGTCTTCGCCCCGTTCGCATTACGTTTTGGCAGAAAACCCGGCGGCATCGATTTGTGCGTATCGTGATAATTGTGAAGCGCAACACCGAGCTGCTTTAGATTATTCGAACATTGCATGCGTCTGGCCGCCTCGCGCGCCGCTTGGACGGCAGGCAACAAAAGCGCTACCAAAATCCCAATGATGGCGATAACCACCAGCAGCTCCACCAGGGTGAAACCTTGTTTGCGTTGTGTCGCTCTCATGATTCAAACTCCTCTATTAAAAACAAAAAACAGGTGACTGTGGTCGATGTGTTCGCAGGATAAAGTACAGATCAAAGGAACACAGCGATTTACTTCCCTCACTCTTCTTCGACGGATGAGCCATTGTCGGCTGGCCCTTCCTCGTCTTCGGCGGTAGCCTGTGCCGCTTCGTCTTCGGTTAGCTGACCTGAGCAACCTGCGAAGGAAAGGGGAACACTGGCGAACAGCAGCAACAGCGATAGATACCAAAAACTACGCATCAAAAAGCTCCTCGGAATGCGACGAAAAAACCAGCCGAGTTCAATTGGCTGGAGTTGCGGTAAGCAATTAACAGGCGTTGCGGCAAGACAGAGCACGCACCACACCAGCAGACGACCAATCAGGCCTTCCTTCCGCCGATCGAACGAGAACATTCAAGCGCCCGGAACCGGGCTCCTCGACATCTGACGCCAACAACCTAACACATCGAGCTCAACTGTTAACCCCACAAATAGGCCGTTTTGCTTTTTTTTGTAACACCCCGAACGCGTGAACTGTTTTCAAATGTCCATGAAATGCCGAGCAACTTTCTTCGCGGAACATGACGACAGATAATCACAGATTTAACGCTGAATCCTGCCGGGTCGGAGCTTGGTTCTGGAGGTTGACCGTGGATGAGTCACATCGCGTCGAGATTCACAAATTACCTCGCCCCCGATTTCTCTTGACCCTTAGGCCGTCGATCAAGACAATCTCCCGGCGTTTTCGCATTCCGCGAATTTCGACAAGGCACACGAATCCGCTTGGTCGAAAACTCGCGAGGAACGTCAGGAATTCGTCTCGACGGTTTCCTAGAATAAGTGACATTATGCTAACCGCATCCAACCCGATCATCGCACAAGCAAGCGCCTGGATCGCAGTCGTGATGCTCTTCGTCCAGTCTCTACCTGCGACATGCTGTGGTTGCAGTGACAGCAACTCGACCGATTGCCACGAGGTGGCACAATTGGTCGCGAGTTGCTGCTCAAGTGTTAAGCCAGATTCCCGTTGTGAGAAAAAAGCGAAGTCAGCCTGTTGCTGCGGCCGGGAATGTTCCTGCACCGCATC
>CAUJKL010000625.1 GCA_963204995.1 Planctomycetota bacterium
ACCGTCACACCAATCATATGCAGAACCCGAAGGCTCGTCATTTCGGCGATCTGCGCCAGCCCATCGTCGGTGACGTGGGGCGAGTGGAATCGCAGCAATTCAAGGCGCGGAAGTGTCTTCAATATTGCGAGCCCCGCGTCACTGAACTGGGCAGTGGGAAGATTCAGGTTCTTCAAACTTACGCAGCTGGCGATAACGGCCGTCGCGTCATCTCCCACGTCACCGCCGCGTATTTGCAACCGCTGTAAGTCTGGCAATTCGGTGAGAGGCTGGAGACCTTGCGGCGTGCCGCGAAAGTTCTCGATGTCGAGGTGTTTTAATGCTGGTAAGCCTGTGAGTAACGCCAGCTCCTTGTCGCCAATTGCCTCGCCAGCCGTAACAATCTCCGTAGCCTCGCCCCGTCGCACCTGTTCGATTCGGTCTCGAAATGTCGGCACGCTCGGCGCTGGTGCCGGCGGCTCGCCACAGCCGCACAAGACAGAAATCGCCAGCAGACTGTAAGCCAACGTCAACAAATCACTCCGCGGAGAAGACATTCAACGGTTCCCGCAGCTAGGACAGGACATCACATAGCGACTCGTGCCGCTCTTCAACCGAACCGACATGATGTTCCCACAGCGTGGACAGTACTCGGGCTCGTCGTTCGCTCCGGCATCATCTTTCTGTTGGCAAGCGGCGCACAACTTTGTGCCGGGAAAGATCTCGAGGCGTTCGCGAGGAATCGGTTGACGACAACTCTTGCACGCCACGGCACCGCCCCAATCCTCCCAATCGTCGGCTTCGGCCTGCCGCACATGCAGACCGACTCGTTCGCAAGTTGCACACGCGAAACGATCCGCCGTAGAACCGAACAATTCACGCACGAGCGTCGGTTCCGGATCTTTGCTGCGACGCATAACGCCCACGCCCTGCAACCGCATCAGCATTTGCGAGTAGCCGCAGCGCTCGACCGCAGCACAAGCCGGGCACACCAACTCCATTCGCATCTCATCGCCGTTCATCGCGGCAACCGAACCTTCCTGGAAATCAATAAACGGAATAGTCAAGCAGCGATTGTAACTCGCTCATCGCCGCCAAGTCACTGCGCCGTTCGTTGGTGGCGAAGATGTGTTGCAAGTTGACGAGCATTCGTGAAAGCCACTGCGCGTGCGTCGCGGGCGCGAGATATTCTGGAGTTCGCGGCACCGCGCGACCGGTCACATGTTCCATGCGTTCGAAGGCTTCTTCCGCAGTCAACACTCCGCCACCCACATACGGATCGACGATCATCCATCCTTCCGCCGTCATCACGCGACAGACGAAATGTCCCGGCGAGTTCACACCTTCGATATCAAGTCCCACTCGTTCACCAACTACTTTGTAGATCAATGACAAACTGACCGGAATGCCACGCTTCAATTCCAGTACCGCCGAAAGGTAGCTGTTCAGCGGGTTGTAGTAGTCTTCGCTGTTGCCTTGAAAACCATCCTCGTCGAACAGCACATCGTGTAGATGAGCCAGCATGGCTTCCGGCGACGGGCTGCGGACGCGCGAGCTAACTCGAAGCGCGAGTTCTTGCAGCTGTTCGTCGATTGCAGCAGGCTCGACGTCATCCAGCGCGTGCATCGAGATGGCGATCGCTGCGTTCAGCAATCCAGCCGTCGTCTCGATGATCGGCAACTGTTCCGCAAACAGTTGATAGGCTTGAGGGCGGCACGCTGCGGGTGGCTTTGTCATAGGTGTGGATCGACTAGGAACGTGCCAAGAATCGGATTCAACTCGGGCGGTTCGGTTAAATCGTCGATTTCGCTAAGGCTAGAATAACTCGCGGTTACCTAGTTTTCCATCCACTGGCCGAACATTGTGAGGATTCGATCATTGTCACGAACTCGATCGTTCGCGGCTCTGGCAGTTGTTTTACGCTTGTTATCAACTGGCGTCGCGCGTGCCGAAATTCAGGACATTACATGGAAAGCCGAACTTGTCTGCTCTACACGAGCCCTGTTTCGCGAATGCCGAGGTGGGATTGGCTGGTAAAGAAGCCGTCATGGCTTGGCGTATCTTGGAAGGAATGCACAACGGCATCGATCTATCGGGGTTGAACGTCGTGCTGGCCCTGCAAAGCAAGAAAGCACTGAGGTTCCAAGGAATCGAAGGGGCTGGTGACGTGAGATCGGTGATCCTCGCCGACGAAACGGCAATAGGGCCACGCCGCGCCGCCTTAATCGATTTTGCCAAGGCACACGCCGGCACTGCCGGTGCCACCGTGGTGCGTATCGATGGCGCTCCGATCACGATGTCCTGAGACTGAGTTCGAAGCTGCGCAAAATCTCCCTAATCGCGAACTTGCTCGAAGTAATGCACGCCCTTCTTGTTCGAGGCCACGATGTCGAGCAAGCCGTCGGCATTGACGTCGGCGACCTGAAATTGAGTTCCCGGGCCGCTGTTGTGGTCTAGCTGATGGCGAACCCAGTACGGGCGTCCATTCTCGCGAGTCAGCTCGAACCAATGGAAGACTGCGGGTTCATCACCACCGGGATCGCCGGAAGCATGAGCCCACCAGCGTTTGCCGGTGACAAAGTCCATCAAGCCATCTCCATTGAGGTCGGCCAGGCACACTGCGTGCGTTTGCGAGAAGCTTTTATCGATCTCGTGGGTCTTCCAATTGCCGCCGGGAAACTGCTCGTGCCACCAGATGCCATACCCATG
>CAUJKL010000626.1 GCA_963204995.1 Planctomycetota bacterium
GTCTTGCTGAGCTCCTGAAGAAAGCATGTCACGAACAGCTGTCGGCAACGAGGTTGTGCCAGGACCATGCGGCGGACTGTCAGTCCCATCTTCGCTGGCTCGTACGACACGCACGCGCAAGACGAAATCGCCGTGTTCGTGTTGGCGTTCGATGGCATAGCCTTCCGACAACCCTTTCGGAAAAGCCGCGGTGATCTGCTCTGCCTGCTCCCAGCGAATACATTTCGCCGTCGCGGTCGATCCGTCCACGCGGTCGATTCGTAGCCAAGCGACGGATGGACCGCTTGCTGCGTTCTCGACGGACGGAGCTTCATCTTCTACCTGGTCAGGTCGCTCGTACACCTGAAACAAAGATCCAACCGTGACTCCGTGTATGGCACCAGCGGCAAGCGTTGCGGAGGATCGATCGAGGCCATCGACCTGCACCTTCCAAATCGGTTTCCGATCCAACGACTCATTTGCTCCAAGGACGATCGCATTGCGACCACCTTCCAGTTGCGGTGTCGGTGCCTGCATCACACCGGCCAATCGGTATTGGACGCCTAGCGATTCGCGCAATCGATCGAATGACAGCCGAGAAACGGAGGATTCCTTATTGAGCGTTTCCACGACGAACCGAGTCAGCAAGCCGTAATGTTGTCGCGCCTCTTCGTATTCCGGCTCCTTCTCGTTCGCGAGGCACGCGGCCAGCAGCACTGCACCTTCAGGAAACCGTTTGGGCGTGACACGCCGGGACTCCTGCGTGCTCGGCTCCAACGCCAAAACACGACCGCGCTCCAGTGAACGAAAACGCGTCGAACCCCGCGCACCGGTACCGGAATGACAGCAGTCGAGAATCATCCAGACGCGGGCCTTTTCGTCCGCACAAAGCTCATCAACCCAATCGAACAACTCATCGTCGCGGATATCTTCGGGGCCACCCTGCTTCGTCGCGTCGTAGGGCACCAGCGTTTCGTCCAGCCCGTCCTGCTCGTCGCAATTGGGATCACCCTCGGGTTGGTCGGCGACCTGCGAGCCGTGCCCGCTGAAGTGAAATACAATTTGAGCTGTGCCGGCATTAGCTGGCAGAGCACGGACGCGGGCCACAAGTTTCGCGTACGACTGCCGAATCGCATCGCCAGTGGCCTGTTCGTTGGTTAACACCTCGATCGACGAATCCGAAAACCCGTAGCGCTCGATCAGCACCTGCCGCATCAGTCGCGTGTCGTTCTCGCATCCTGCAAGCTGCTCGTGTTCGGCCAAGTTCCTGTACTTCTGAACGCCAACAAGCAACGCCAACCTTGCCGGTTCGCCGTTTGGGTCGTCGGCCCGCCCAAAAGTGGCGAATAGAAGCAGAACCAGTGATACAAAGTGAATAAGGGACGAGTGATTCATGGTGCGCTGTCTCCAGCGGAATTGGGGACGTAACCGGATCACGAAACAGGTTGATCGCCCGGCTATTTCCCTAATTGCAACCGACAGCACAAACGGACGCGCGAGCGACAACTTTTTCGAAGCACGCCGTATTTGGCGAGCGTAGGGCGCTGCTTTGTTTTACATCGAGAATCGAGACCGCACTGACGGCTGCGGTGAACAAGAAACGAAAGAGTGCCGCTGCTTTCCGAAGCAAACAGCGGCACCGAACTTGACTTTACACGGGCGTTCTACCAACTAGCTCTAAGGCCGCCGACCTTCACGCTGCCGCCGCTGGTCGAAACCTTCGCACTCGCCTGGACCTTGTGCTTGCCAACGCCCACCGATCCGCTGGTGCTCGCACCCTTTCGGCTGACTGTCGTGTGTGTACCACCCTGGACTGGACCGCCACGCAGCGTCTGTCGCTGTTCGTATTGCGTATTGACGCCGCCAAAGCCGACTCGCGATGTCTCGCCGGCTCGAACGCCTCCGAGTCCGACACTGGACTCACCGGTATAGCCGCGACCGTCGAGCCGACCTGACGTGCGCCCCAACTCCGTACCATTCAGCGTACTCCAAGTCCGTCCACCCGCGACGCTTGAATCGCGACCGTTCGCATTCACTTCTCCCCAAGTTCGCATACGTGTACCGGGGATTTCACCGGGCTGAGTTCGCCCCAGCCGGGCTTGTGTGCCGCCGTTACCGTGTTGGGCCGAACCGTCCCAGCCGTTGCCCGCTCCGTCGGTCTTCGAACCACCCACACCAACATTCCCGCCGTTGCGATACACGTATCCGGATTGTTGGCCGTTGCCGTTGCGCTGTTGGTAACTGACTCGGTTATCAGAATAGCTCGGCGATCCGGTGACTGGATTGGGAAAGGTCGGGTTGATGCGAGTTCCAAAGCTTTGAAACGGGTTGGCTGCATGTGCTTGGGTTGCGGCCATCAATAAAACCGCAGTCGTACCGGTCGTTAACAGGTTCTTAAAGCTCTTGGTCATGGTGGTTTCTCCTTGGGAGGGGGGAATCTTGGGGTCGAATTCGCCTCGAGGACCATCCTCGCGCCACGTGTTCGGCTCCCATCCACCGACCTAATCGCAAACTAGGTCCGAGTCGGACAGGACGGCCAGGGGAAAGTCTTGGGATCGGCCCATCAGTGCTCACGTCCACTGTCGGGACTGGATCGGAATCCCAGCGAAGTGTTCGCAAATAATCGGCCGCATCTCGTGCGACGCTGTTCGGATCGCACGGCGATTTCGATATATCAGTGTCGCAAGTGTGGCCATCGAGGAGGCTGACCTGAGCGGCTTGAACAAGCACTAACCCAAAGTTGCAGACTTCTGCCCGACCCATCGTGCATTTTTTCCAGCCTTGCTGTCCGAATCACCTGCGAATTGCAATTAGGGAGGCGGAGAGGCAGTTTGTCTGCCCACAAGTTGTTACGTTCTGCGGAGGCACTACTCGATGAAAACGCTACTATTCTCCACGGCACTGTTGATCGTGGCCGGGTTGCCATTTGCTGTCCTGGCCGATATGCCAGAGGCGGCGATCGACCCAGGGACGACGATTGACTGGAATGATCCCGCATTCGATCAGTACTTGAATGTCTATTCGCTCGGGCACGCCCTCGGTCGGGGCGATAGCGAATCATTGCTGAACATGGCGTTGCAACTGCGGGAGGGCGAGCGAGTCCTATTGCGGACGCACAAGTCCGGAATCTCGTCGAAGGCATTGATCGGCAAGGCCTTGCGCGCCGCGAGAGAGAACGTTGATACGCAGACAATCGATCGGTTGAAGCAATTCTCCCGATCTACAGGCGACGATTCTCTACTCGGCGAGATCGAGCAGGCAGCAAAGCTCACGTCGGCGTCTCGCAACACGGGCATCTCGCTCTCGGTGCCGCTGGATGCACTCCCACCCAAGAAGGCGGCGTCGTTGATCGCGTTATCCAACGGAATCCGAGGGGCTGCTCTGTCGGGCGATCGAGCGCATTTGGACAGCGCCGAACAACAACTCGCTGACCTGGAATTGGAGCCACCGCAGGAGACGTTGTTACGAGATCGCATCCGGCAAACGCGTGAGCAGATTCCGGAATCTCCGCAAGCTGCGGACGCAGCGTTTTCGAAACTGGCGGGCTTTTCTCGTGGTTGGCTCCATCAAGCAACAGGACAAGAGACTCCTAGCGGTATTCAGAAGTTCGATCCCACAGGTCCCATTTGGCGCGAGCAGCACGACAGCGGCTACACTGGTTCCTGGGCAATCGAGGGCGGTTCCTCCCCGCCACCACAGCGACCAACGATCGACTCCAATGGAAATGTCTGGGCAGGCTCGCCGCGTTCGGGAACGAAGGGCAACTTCGCTGGCAAGGCGCAACTCACCTACAACGCGAACGGTCAGGCGTTCTGGCAATCCTCCTATCAAGATCGGTACGGGACTCCCAATGCCATCCCGGCACCGGCCTACAACAAGAACTTCAATGCCTTGAAGTCTTATCAGCCCGGACAACAGATGTCATCCCAGCAAGCGAGGCAACTTCTGGAGTGGCATGAACTGTCCAGGCAGGGGAAGACCCGGCCAACCCTCTACGGCGACATACGCCGTCCGTAGGCAACATTCACCGTCTAACGCAACTATCCATTTCAACAAGGAGAATTAAGAATGAGAACATCCCCAACGGCCATTCTGAGCGTTCTTTTGCTCACAACGTTTTGCGTGTCTCCGATCGTCCGAGGTCAGACAATGCCGCCGAATCACCCCTTTGGCGCTTTCCAGCGGCTGATGCACGAACGTCTGCAATCGGCGTCTCGCGGTGCTCCAGCTCTGAGCGACCCGGCGTTCGACGTTTATGTCAGTCCGCAACTCATCGGCCAGGCGTTCGCCAGCGCCGATGCCGCCTTGTTAACCGATGTCGCGTTGCAACTGGCCGAAGGAGAACGCGTGTTACTACGTTCTCGGAACGGCATCACTGCGGCCCAGGCATCACAACTGGCCCTGAAAGCTGCCAGTGACAAGCACGACAAAGGAGCCTTGGATCGGCTGACGCGACATGCCGAGCGACAAGGGGACAAAAATCTCGCTACGCAAATCGCGACGGCCCAAAAGCTGGCCGCAACCTCTCGTGACACGACCTGGCGAATGATGATTCCGATCGAAGAAGTGGATATCGACGAGTTTCAACGCGTCCGATACTGCGTGCAGAAGATCGACCAAGCCAAACTGACAAGCGACTCACGCTGCTTGAAAGCTCTGGAAGATGATGTCAAAGGCTGCGTTCCCGATCGTTTTAAAGAGGACTTGCAAAAAATGATCGCAGAAGCTCGTTCGACGATGCCAGAGAAGGAGGAAATCAACGAAGAGTTGGTGACCTTTCTTACGCGACTTGTCGCGTCAAGTCGACCAGATGGAGGTGGTTATGATGACGGCCCTGCCAATACGCCTCAAAACGTCTCTGGTGCTTACTGAAACATTTCTCAATCGCGACGCCGGATAGAAATGGCTGCGAGGTGCCTCTTTACCTCGACGTGCCGAATCGAGTGATAAAGCACTATTTGACATAGAAGAGCAACATCTTTTTCAATCAAGGAATATTAGTAATGAGAACATCACCCACCGCAATTCTTAGCCTTTTTGTGGCCACAGCGTTTTGTTTACCGACAGTTGTCAACGGCCAAACAATCCTGCCGAATCACCCGTTTGGCGCCTATCAGCGATTGATGCAGGAACGCATGCAATCCGCTTCCCGTGGCGCCGCACCGCTCAGCGACCCGGCGTTCGACGTTTACGTCAGCCCACAATTGATCGGTCGAGCATACATTAGTTCTGATTCCGCGCTGCTAACGGACGTGGCCTTGCAACTCGCCGAAGGGGAACGCGTGTTATTGCGTTCTCGCAGCGGACTTACCGCGGCACAGGCATCTCAACTGGCCATCAAAGCAGCGAGTGACAAGCAAGATAAAGCTTCTTTGGAACGATTGTCACGACATGCCGAGCGGCAAGGCGACAAGGATCTGGCTTCGCGAATCGCGACTGCCAAAAAGTTGACCGCACTTTCACGTGACACAACCTGGCGCATGATGATCCCGATCGAGGAAGTGGAGATCGACGACGTCCAACGTATCCGATATTGCGTGCAAAAAATCGACCAAGCCAAACTGACGAGCGATTCACGCTGTTTGAAAGCTTTGGAAGACGACGTCAAAGGCTGCATTCCCGATCGTTTCCAAGAGAGCTTGCAAAAAATGATCGCGGAAGCACGCGCGACGATGCCAGAGAAGGAGGAAATCAACGAAGACTTGGTGACCTTCCTATCGCGTCTCGCCGCATCGAGTCGACCGGATG
>CAUJKL010000627.1 GCA_963204995.1 Planctomycetota bacterium
GCACCAGAAGACGGGAAGTATTACATCGAAGTCCGCGAGGGCGCTTATGGTGGTGACGGCAACTGTCTCTACCGATTGCACGTCGGGAATTTTCCCCGCCCTACTGCCGTTTATCCGGCGGGTGGAAAGCTGGGTGAGGAACTCGAAGTCAAATTCATCGGCGACCCTGCAGGTGAGAAGTTGACGAAAGTGACGTTGCCGACTGAAGAAGAATTGGAGTTCGGACTGTTTGCCAACGATGAGAGCGGCATCTCACCATCTCCCAATCCGTTTCGTTTGTTCGAGCACGGAAACGCTTTCGAGCAAGAGCCAAACAATGGTGTCGCCGAAGCCACGCCAGTAACGCTTCCTCTGGCGTTCAACGGCATTTTGGAACAAGAAGGCGATGTCGATTGCTTCAAATTCGCGGCCACGAAGGGACAGGTGTTTGAAGTCGAGTGTTATGGACGTCGCATTCGATCAGCCATTGATCCCGTTATGAACCTCTACACCGCTGCTGGCGCGAGTATCGCTGGCAACGACGATTCACGTGGGCCGGACAGCTATATCCGATTCACGGTCCCTGCGGATGGCGAGTACGTCGTACGAATTACGGATCACCTCGGCCGTGGTGGGCCAAGCTTTGTGTATCGTGTCGAATTTCAGCCGGTGAAGCCTGCCCTAACGCTGGGCATTCCACGCGTCGAGCGTTACGGTCAGTATCGCCAAACGATCTTCGTCGCTCGCGGCAATAAATTCGCCACCATCATGAACGCCACCCGTACCAACTTTGGTGGCGACTTGGTGCTAGAGGGCAATGACTTGCCGCAGGGAGTCACGATGCATGCCGAGCCGATGTTGGCAAACATGAACGTGATGCCAATCATGTTCGAGGCTGCCGCCGACGCACCGCTTTCCGGTAAGTTGGTTGATTTCAGGGCGAAGCACGTCGACCCAGCTCAGAATATTACCGGCGGCTTCTTCAATCGCGCTGACTTCGTGATTTCTGCACCAGGCCAGTCCCGATACAGCGGTCGCGACGTGAATAAACTCGCCATCGCCGTCGTCGAAGAGTTGCCTTTCACGTTGGAGATCGTCCAACCGAAAGTTCCCATCGTTCGCAATGGCGTTTTGAACCTGAAGGTTGTTGCGCATCGCAAAGAAGACTTCAAAACTGCGATTAATGTTCAGTTCCCGTTCCGTCCACCGGGAGTTGGCACAACGAGTTCGGTCAACATTCCGGAAGGTCAAAACGAGGTGCTCTATCCGCTAAACGCCAACGGCGGCGCGCAGGTCAAGGATTGGCAGGTATTCGCGCTCGGCTCGTCAAACGTCGGCGGCAACGCTTGGGTTTCATCGCAGCTCGCGACGCTACGTGTCGTGGAGCCCTATGTCACGGCGGAACTGCAACGTTCTTCGTGTGAGCAGGGGCAGGACGCTCAGATTTACTGCAAGCTGAATATCACCACACCGTTCGAAGGTAATGCAACGGCGCAACTTGTCGGCTTACCGAACAAGGTTACGAGTGTCCCGTTAGAGTTCAACAAAGACACGAAGGAACTGACGTTCCCGATTACAACGGATGCGGCGAGCCCGGCTGGGAATCACAAGAACATTCTCTGCCAAGTCACCATTACCGAGAACGGCGAACAGATCGTCGCTACAGCGGGGACCGTGGAATTTCAAATCGATGTTCCTTTGCCAGCGCCCGCGAAGCCTGCTCCGATGCCAGCGGCACCGGTCGCTGCGAAGCCTGCGGAACCCAAGCCTGCCGAACCGGCACCTGTCGTAGCCAAACCGCTGACCCGCCTGGAAAAGCTACGTCTTGCCGCCGAGGAACGTAAAAAAGCTAAGGCTGCTGGCCAGTAGTATCGTGTAAGCCGGAACGTATTCCGGCGACACAATCACCTAGTAATTCGAGATGCAATCACGTTAGGCATGACAGCAACGACTGCGTGCGAAACGAAAAGGACGTTTGCTATGCGACTTCGGTTTTCGAGTTCCCTCGCGTTTTCGATCTGCTCTTTGTGTTCGAGTCTGCTCGTAGCACAGGAAGCGGCCCCGGCCATGATTCACGTCTATCCGGCTGACGTGCAACTGACGACGGCCCGCGATCGACAGTCACTAATCGTGCAAGCCGAATTCGCGGACGGGATCACACGCGACGTGACCGCTGAAGCCAAGTTCACGCTGGCTAATATGGACCTGGCCACCGTCGAAGCAAACGTCTTGCGTCCCAAGGCCGACGGAGCGAGTGAGTTGAAAGTCGAATTCGGCGGTCACGCCGTAACCGTGCCGGTGGAAGTGCTGAATGCGGCCGTGGATCGACCGATTAGTTTCAAGTTAGATGTGATGCCAGTCTTTATGAAATCTGGCTGTAACACGGGAAGTTGTCATGGCGCTGCGCGCGGCAAAGACGGCTTTCGTTTGTCGTTGTTCGGGTTCGATCCCGATGGTGATCACGAGCGGTTGACTCGCGAAATCAGTGGTCGTCGCATCAATCTCGCCATCCCCGAGGAAAGCTTGCTTGTTGAAAAATCAGTCGGTGCTGTTCCGCACACTGGCGGGAAGCGATTCGACATGGACAGCGAGTACAACGAGTCGCTGCTGCGTTGGCTTCGCGCTCGTGCTCCCAAAGATCAGGGCGAGTTGCCACAAGTCGTCTCCGTCGAAGTTTATCCCAAGGGCGCGGTACTCGATGGCGAGGGTGCTACGCAGCAAATCAATGTACGAGCCCAGTACTCGGACGGAACAAATCGCGACGTCACGTCGCTGGCCTACTTTAGTTCCAACAACGACAATTCGGCCGTCATCGAGCAGAATGGTGTCGTCACGGCACAGAAGCGGGGCGAAGCTTTCATCATGGCTCGTTACGATACGCACACCGTTGGGACGCACTTCATCGTGTTGCCGAAAGGCTTGCAGTTCCAATGGCAAGACGTCGCCGCGAATAATTACATCGACGAACTGATGCAGGAGAAGTTCAAGAAACTTCGCATCCAACCTTCGGCAGTCTGTTCCGATGAAGAGTTCCTTCGCCGCGTGACGATCGATATCACCGGCACACTTCCAACCGTGGAAGAGTACTATGCGTTCATGCAGGACGCCGACCCAACGAAACGCGACAAGGTGGTTGATGATTTGCTCGACCGCAAAGAGTTCGTCGAGTTGTGGGTCATGAAGTGGGCCGAGTTGCTGCAGATTCGCACCACGCAACAAATCACGACCAAGCCCATGTTGCGATTCTATAACTGGGTGCAGGAACGAATCGCCAGTAACATGCCGATGGACCAAATGGTGCGTGAGCTTCTGGGGGCCAGCGGCGGCACCTTCGCGAATGCAGCGACAAACTACTACCAAATGGAGAGCGATCCCAACAAGGTCGCCGAGAACGTAGCACAAGTATTTATGGGGATGCGACTGCAATGCACCCAGTGTCACAATCATCCGTTCGATCGTTGGACGATGGACGATTACTATGGATTCGCCGCATTCTTCTCGCAGATCGGTCGCAAGGCGGGCGAGGATCCGCGCGAACAGATCATTTTCAATCGCGGCAGCGGTGAAGTGAATCATCCCGTCGACAACCGACGGATGGCACCTAAGTTCCTCGGCGGTGCGGTCCCGGATGTTGCCGGCAAGGATCGGCGCGTCGTGATGGCCGAATGGATGGCTTCCGCTGACAATCCGTACTTTGCAACAAACCTTGCTAACATCGTCTGGAGTCATTTCTTCGGCCGGGGCATCATTAACGAAGTCGATGACGTGCGCGTCAGTAATCCGCCCGTGAATCCCGAACTGCTCACGACGCTGGGGCAGAAATTCACGGAATACAACTACGACTTCAAGAAGCTCGTTCGAGATATTTGCACCTCAAAGACCTACCAGACCAGTACGGGTACGAACGAGTCGAATAAGAGCGACGATCGCAACTTCTCACATGCCAGCATTCGACGCCTGCGAGCCGAAGTGTTGCTGGACGCGATCTCACAAGTGACGGATACCAAAAACAAATTCCCCGGCCTGCCAACGGGTGCTCGCGCCGTTCAAATTGCGAACGGCAACACGAGCAATTACTTCCTCACGACCTTCGGACGTGCTACTCGCGAATCCGTTTGTGCGTGCGAAGTCAAAATGGAGCCAAACCTTTCCCAGGCCTTGCACCTGCTGAATGGCGATACACTCCAAACAAAGATTCAAGGCGGCAAGCTCGTCGAGAATCGATTGAACGAAAAGGTTGCACCGCCCCAAATTATTGAAGAGATTTACATTCGCTGCTTGACTCGCAAGCCGCTCGAAAACGAGATGAAAGAGTTGCTTGCGGTTCTCGAACAAGAGAAAGACGACAAACGAGTTCTCGAAGACGTGCTCTGGGCGTTACTAAACTCCCGCGAGTTCGTCTTTAACCACTAAACTTCCTACCAAGATCGCAACACCCGTGATGCAATCTTGCATCGCCGGTGTAGCATGGAAGAGACAGGAGCGACAGCGCTCCGCCGGCGGCTCCCGCATGTCGCCGGTTAACGTTCCAAACCAATTCTCGCACTACGAGAAATCCGGAGTCTGACCGTAATGAAACGGCGCATCTTAGCAAGCTGGATCGTTCTACTTGTGGCTTTCGCATCTGTCGTATCTGCACAAGAAAAGAAGCCGCCCGTCGTCACTTACGAAGACGATGTCCTACCGATCCTGCGAGCGAAGTGCTTGTCTTGTCATAATCCGGACAAGAAGAGCGGCGACCTCGATCTCACCAACTACGGCAACCTCATCATCGGTGGTGGCTCGGGTGAAGTCGTCGAAGCTGGCGATTCCGGTTCCAGCTATCTGTATTCGCTCATCACTCACGAGAGCGAACCGTATATGCCTCCCGAGTCGCCGAAGATCGACGACGCAATGATCGAGACGATTCGTAAGTGGATCGACGGTGGTGTACTCGAAACGAAGTCCAGTACCGCCAAAATCAAAAAGAAGAAGTCTTTCGATTTCGCCTTGCAAACGGCACCCATGGACCGTCCCGCAGTTCCGCCGATGCCACCGCGGCTTTCCTTAGAGCCCGTGGTTACGACGACGGGGACGACCGCGATTAGTGCCCTTGCCACCAGTCCGTGGTCGCCATTGGCCGCAGTTGCGAGCCAAAAGCAAGTCTTGCTGTATAACACCCAGACGCTGCAACTCGTGGGTATCCTGCCGTTTCCGGAAGGTGTTCCGCAGGTTCTCAAGTTCAGCCGTAACGGCAGTCTGTTACTGGCCGCTGGAGGACGTGGCGGAGCAAGCGGCAAAGCGATCGTCTGGAACGTATTGACGGGCGAGCGAATCTTTGAAGTTGGCGACGAGTTAGACGCGGTTCTGGCCGCCGACATCAGCTCGGATCAAACGCTAATCGCACTCGGCGGTCCGCAAAAGGTTGTCCGCGTATTTTCGACGGAAAGCGGTCAGTTGCTACACGAACTCCGAAAGCACACCGATTGGATCTATGAACTCGAATTCAGTCCAGACAGCGTATTGCTCGCCACGGGCGATCGAAATGGCGGCCTCATGGTTTGGGAAGGCTGGACGGGACGCGAGTACCTGACGCTGAACGGACATACTGCGGGCATCACGGGCATCTCCTGGCGAGGCGACTCGAATCTCGTGGCCTCCGGCAGCGAAGATGGAACCATTAAGTTGTGGGAGATGGAGAACGGCGGTCAGGTAAAGAATTGGGCAGCCCATGGAGGCGGGGTCGCGTCGATTGAGTTTGCTCGCGACGGTCGCATTCTTTCTTGTGGTCGTGACCGGGTTTCAAAACTCTGGGACCAGAATGGGGCTCAACAACAGGCATTCGAAGCATTTGGTGATCTCGCGCTGCAAGCCACGTTCTGCGACGAGACCAATCGCGCCATCGTCGGCGACTGGAACGGGGAGATTCGCGTGTGGAATGCTGCTGACGCCGCACGCGTTGGCGAACTAACGCCGAACCCACCGGCCTTGGCCAATCGCTTAGCTAGCGCCACGCAATTCTTGACCGCCAAGCAAGCCGAGCACAAACCGCTGGCGGACGCTTACGTCGCCGCACAATCAACGGCTGACAAAATTAAGGCCGACCTTGCTGCCGCGCAACTCAAGGCTGACGAAACAAAGAAACTTCTCGATGCGGCCACGGTTGCGCTGGCGACGGCTAAGCAAGCTGCGGACCAAGCCACGAAGGCGTACGAAGCCGCGACGCAAGCCGTTGTCGCACTTGCCGAAGGTGTACCAAAGCTAAACGAAGCTGCCGCCATGGCCGAAGCAGCTGCCAAGCTGCTGAAGGATGACGCCGAACTGGCCAAGATGGCGGAGGCATTGAAGGCTTTGGCTGCCAAGAAGACAGAAATGCTGGAGGCCAACAAGAAGGCGATGGCCGCCGCTGCCACAGCTCTCGAAACTGCAAAGGCAACTCTAGCGACCGCTGACAAGGCGGCCAAAGATGCAGACGCTGCCTACAAAGCTGCTCAGAAAGTCGTCGACGATCTGACGCCAACCGTAAAGCCTGCGGAGGAGGCTGCGGCTGCTGCCAAACTAGCTGCTGATGCTGCTGCCGGTGCCTTGACCGCTGCCCAGAACGAAGTCAACCGCTGGAATGGCGAGATCGCATTCACCACGCAACTAAACCAACTCGGCCAGCAACTTGCAGAAGCGAATCGTGTTTTAGAAGAACGTGAAGTCGCTCAGGCAGAGTTAGCCGAGTCGGCGCAAACGGCAGTGACTGCCTCCGAAAAAGCGAAAGCAGAACTGGTCGCGGCGAACGCTGCAGTCGTCGCCGCACAGAAGTTAGCGGAGACCACGAAAGTGGAACTCGTACAAGCCAAATCTACCGTGACTGCAACGGATGCCGCTTATGTCGAAGCCATGAAGACGGTCGCCGCCTATGAAGCCGTCCTCGCGCCGCTAAACGAAGCGGTTGCCAAAGCCAAAGATGCTGCCGCGAAAGCCGGCGATGAGAAGGCGATTGTCGATGCCGCCACCGCGTTAGCAACCTTGGCTGCAACGAAGCAAGCGAACCTCGATACGGCTCGCAAGGATGCCGAAGCCAAGGCAACAGTGGTCGAGACCGCCAAGCAGTTGATTCTGGCCGCCGAGAAGAAAGCCGTCGACAGCGATGCAGCGGTCGTTGCGGCTCAAAAGATTGCGACAGATTTAGCGGTGGCCGCCAAGCCGCTGGAAGAGATGGCAGTCGCGGCCACAAATGCAGCCGCAGCAGCAGCCAAGAGCACCGAAGAGGCACAAGCAGTTGTCGAGCAAGTGAGTGCCCAGATTGCGACAGCGAAAGGAATCGCGGCTGCCTAATTCTACTGCCAGCAGAAAATCTAATACCGAACTTCTTCCTCGTCCGCGTACTCGATCACCTCAACCACCGTCCAGTCAACGACCACGGCGGCGACTCGCGGTCGGAAAGCACCGTCGATACGCATCGGCATCGACTCGACCCGGCCCGATACTCGCAAGACATCTCGCTTGCGCACTTCCTTCGCCATTTCCAGTGTGATTTCGTCGCCGATTCGCAAACCGACGGGCTTCGCAAGCATGTTCCAGTAGTCTGCCGAAGGCTGAGCCCGATAACAGACCGTCCCTAAGTTGCCGAAGAACGGCGGCGCGGCATGCTTCAAGATCATCCGAGTCCGCCCCGCGTCCGACGGTTCGCAAAGCACTTCGCCGGGTGTCACGCGTCTGACCGTCAACAGCATTTCAACCGTGCCGCCTTCCATCGCGACGGCTGTTTCCGTGAGGTGTTTGACCTGCGCTTCGTACCGGTAGAAGTTGTCGCGATAGAGATCGACGTTATCCACCGCCTGGCCCAACTCCGTGAGTTCCTTCTGCTCGATATGCCGACCGTTCGTAATGGGTTCCGAATCGACTGCGTAAGCCGAACACATGAAACTCGGAATGCCCACGGCCAAGAACATCAAACCTAGATTGCATCGCATCGCCAAGTCCCCAAGAGTGTGACATCGATTTCGCTTGCTCCATTGTAATTCGGTGGAAGCGTCGATACCAAAACCCTTCTGTTGAATCGGAATGAATCCTCTCCATTCGGGAAAATCAGCGTCGCTATCGCTGTGTCGGCAGAATCGCAAGTGGCTGGAGGCGGCTAGTGCTGCGTCAAACTTCGAGTTTGCGGTGCGGGTGCCGCTGCTGGCTCGTCCAGCAGTGCGGTATGGTGCCACTGCTGGCTCGTCCAGCAGTGGCACCCTAGGACATCTGGAGCTTCGCAGACTCAACCCAAGCCACATCCACGAAGCACTGCTGGACGAGCCAGCAGTGGCACCCCAAGGTACAGCTTTGACAAAGCACTAGACACGTTCGAAGATGGTCGCAATGCCTTGCCCGACGCCGATGCACATCGTGGCCAGTCCGACGCTGGCGTCGCGGGCGATCATCGCGTGGATCAGCGTCGTAGCAATGCGAGCCCCGCTGGCTCCCAACGGATGGCCGATCGCAATTGCACCGCCACGGACGTTGATCTTCTCGGGGTCGAGCTGCGACATGCGGATGCAAGCCAGTGCTTGGGCGGCGAAGGCTTCGTTGAGTTCAATCAGGTCGATGTCGGCAAGTTGCATCCCGGCCCGCTTCAATGCTTTGGCCGTGGCTGGAACGGGGCCAGTGCCCATCACCGCAGGTTCGACGCCGGCGATGGCGGTCGATTTGATACGGACCAGCGGCGTCAACCCCAGCGATTTGGCTTTCTCTTCCGACATGACCAGCATCGCTGCCGCACCGTCGTTCAGCGGCGAACTGTTTCCAGCCGTAACGGTCCCGACTTTCGGCATGAACGCGGGCGACAACGCGGTCAATGCTTCGAGGCTCGCGTCGGCACGGACACACTGATCCGCGTCGGCGAGAACGCGATGCCCCGCTTCGTCGCGTCCGTACATCGGCACGATCTCGCCTTTGAATTCACCGGCGGCTTGCGAAGCCGCCGTCAGTTGATGACTGCGCAGCGCAAACGCATCCTGATCGTCGCGCGAGATGCCTTGCGTTTGGGCCAGGAACTCGGCGGTCACGCCCATCATCAACGCGCCCTTACTCGTGCGATGAAAGAGCTTGGGGTTCAAATCCAGGCCGTGATCCATTGGGACGTGCTGCATGTGTTCGAGACCACCGACGATGTGAACGTCCTCGAATCCCGCCATGATCGCGTGCGTCGCTTGGTGCAAGGCTTGCAAGCTGCTGCCACACAAGCGGTTGATTGTCGCGCCGCCAGACTCCATCGGCAGTCCTGCCATCAGCCCAATCGTACGTGCGACATTCAGTCCTTGCTCCATCGTCTGCTGCGTATTGCCAAGCAGGATGTCTTCGATTTCCGCAGGGTTGATTCGGGTCCGTTCGACCAGCGCCTTCACGCAGGCCACCGCGAGGTCATCGCTGCGGACATCGCGATACAAACCTTTGTCTTTGTGAGCCCGACCGATTGGCGTGCGCAGGCAATCGACGACGACGGCGGTTTTCATAACGATGCTCCAAAGTAGCCGTCACGCTCCGCCGTGACGAATCCTGTGCGAAGGGGTTCGGAATTGCGAACTCGGTAATCGATTCAAACTCCAAAGGTGAAGGCTCATCACGGCGGAGCGTGATGGCTACTTTACTTGTAGAACTTTGCGCCACTCGCTGCCATTTCGAGCAATAGCTTCGTCGGTGCCATGCGATTGCCGAGTGCAGCAAACGGTTTCAACATCTCAACGATGGTGGCCGCTCCCAGAGTGTCGGCCCAAAACATGAGCCCACCTTTGAAAGGCGGAAAGCCCAATCCGAAGATCAGTCCGAGGTCGATGTCACGGGGATCTCGCACGATGCGGTCTTCCAATACGCGAGTCGCTTCCAAAAACATTGGCAGGAACAATCGCATTGTCAGCTCGTCTTGACTAAACTCGCGTTGTTCGCGCACATGCGGCCCAATTACTTCGGCCAGCGACGCATCTGGCTCCGGTCGGCCCTTCTTGTTGTCGTAGGAATAGAAGCCGCGACCGGTCTTCTTGCCGAGCCGCTTGGCCGCAACCATCGCAGGCAGTAGCGGTGACGAGACAACTCGATCCGGGAACGCCTCGAACATCGTCTGACTAGCGTAAACCGCCGTGTCGATGCCAACGAGATCGTACAACTCGATCGGCCCCATCGGCATACCGAATGATTTCGAGGCCCGCTCGATCGCTTTGATATCGGCTCCATCGCACAGCAACTCGATCGCCTCGTGCATGTACGGGAAGAGTAATCGATTCACGAGGAAGCCAGGGCCGTCGTTCATCACGATCGGTATCTTTCCAATGCCCTTGGCGTAAGCGACCGCCGTGGCAATCGTTTCGTCCGATGTCTTTTCCCCGCGGATGACTTCGACCAACTTCATGCGTCGCACCGGATTGAAGAAGTGAATGCCGCAGAACCGCTCGGGCCGCTGGAGCCCGGCCGCCAGCTTCGTGATCGGGATCGTCGACGTGTTCGAAGCGAGGATGGCTTCGGGGCGGAGCAGCGGTTCGAGTTTGGCGTAGATCGAGCGTTTGGCTTTCTCGTTCTCGACGATGGCTTCGATGACTAAATCGCTCGCGGCGACTTCCTGATCGCTTGACGTCAGGTTTAGGAGCGGAGCCAACTCCAGCATGCGCTCGACATTGGGGCTCTTCAACGTGCGATCGAAGGCCGCTTCTTCCAGGACATTGCGTCCGCCTTTCACCAACGAATCGTGTGCGGCATCGGTCAACGCGACGGCGAGTCCTCGCTTGACATTGGCGGCAGCGATGCCGCTCCCCATAATGCCCGCCCCGATCACAGTGACGGAGCCAATCGATTGCGGCTGGACCTTCTTTCCCTCGACACCCGTATCTTTCTTATTGCGATCCGTCAGGAAGAAGACGTTCAGCAGTGCAGCGTTGACCGGCGAGCCGAACAGTTTCGCCATGCGAGTCGCTTCGAGTTGGCAGGCGGATTCTGAATCAAGCATTGCCGATTCAAGTATGGTTTCAAGTGCTGCATCGGGTGCCGGGTATTGGCCTTTCGTTTGTTGGCGAATGACCGCCGAGGCAGTGGCTCCCAGAAAGCCCAGTTCCGTCTCGGTGATGACGACCGGGCCGCTCCAACGCTCGCGATCCTTCACGTATTCTTTGCTCGCTTGCTCGGCGCGGACCAAGCGGACGGCGGCTGGCAACAACTCATCGTCGGCGACGACGTCAGACGCCCATCCCATTTTGTAAGCAGCTTCGGCCGAGATCGACTCGCCACCCGTCACCATCTCGACGGCGTTGCTGAGGCCGGCGATGCGCGGGGCACGCGCCGTGCCTCCCCAACCGGGAAACAGTCCGAGTTTAACCTCGGGGAATCCGAACTCGGCCTTGGGATTGTTACTGAAAACTCGCCGATCGCACCAACTGGCTAATTCTGCTCCGCCACCAACGCAGATGCCGTTGATCGCGGCGACGGTGACGAACGGCATTGCTGCCAGACGCCCGAATAGCGTCTGCCCGCGACGGCACATGGCTACGACTTGTTCTTTAGCGGCACCCAGCGATTGAACGAACTCGCGCAGATCGGCTCCGGCGATGAAAATGCCAGGCTTCGCGGAGCAAAAGATCAAACCGGCGATATCTGAACGTTTTTCGAGCGTGTCCAAATGTTTCGCGAGTTCGTCTAGCACGGAGTTCGAGAGGACATTTGCACTCTTGTTCGGAGTGTCGAATGTCAGCACCGCGATGTCCGATTCAGGCATCGATAGAAAGATCGTCTCGGCAGTCATTTGCTTGGATCCTGCAAACTTGGCGAGATTAGTAAGTCCGCATCAGGTCGCTGCCCAGGGAAATGCTAGCCGGGACGGGCAGCGTAGAAAACCCCCGGTCGCTATAGTTAATCGGTTCGGATTCCCGGTCGCAAGAGCAACTATGGCTGAATGAAGTCGTAAATCATTCGGCGCAACAACGATATTGAGGATTAAACGATGAATGACCTGACAAGTGCAACACGCCGGTGGTGGTTGGGGCTGACAATCGCGGCACTTAGTTGCCTCGCCTGTGGGGCATCCTCGGTTGCGGCTGACGAGCCCGATGCGGTGCGGCTGGTGATTGACTACTCCGACGGCGTGGAAAAGCACTTCAATGCCATTGCCTGGAAGTCGGGAATGACGGTGATGGATGTGATGCTGGCTGCCAAGAAACATCCACGGGGGATTAACTTTGAACACAAGGGAAAAGGAGCGACAGCGCTGCTCACCAAGATTGACGACGTCGAAAACGAGGGGCGAGGGCTCAATTGGCTCTATCGTGTAAATGACCAGCCAGGGGATCGAAGTATCGGGATCTTGGAAGTAAAGCCGGGCGATACCGTCTTGTGGAAGTTCGACAAGTATTAGTAGAATCGTTGGCGCTCTGGGCATTCTTAGATGAAGCTGAATTGGAACATGGAGTAGCGTGATGAATCGGCGAGACAAAATCGAGTTGGCCAGCTTTTGCGGCCTGGTACTGGCCGGTTCCTTGACGCGTGTGTTGCTGAGCGATTGGCCGAACTTTGCTCCGGTCGCCGCGATCGCTCTGTTTGCTGGCTACTTCTTCCGATCGCGAGCGGTGGCGTTATTCGTCCCGTTGGCGGTGATGGGGATCAGCGACTTTTTCATTGGCTCGTACGATTGGCACATGATGGCGATCGTTTACGGTGCGCTGATGTTGCCAGTATTCGCGCGAGGTGTCCTGCGTCGTTGGTTCTCGCTGGAGGATGGCGGAAGCCCAGTCCGAGTTTCGGCTGGACTGATTGCTGGCAGTCTTGGTGCTTCTATCACGTTTTTTGTGATTAGTAACTTCGGTGCGTGGATGTGGTACGGCATCTACGAGCACACGCTTGCGGGAATGCTTCACTGCTATGTGCAAGCGATCCCGTTTTTCCGCTACACGTTGGCGGGCGATCTCTTCTTCGCCGTCGCACTTTTCGGCAGCTATGCCGTGGCGATGAGTTTTGTCCTGGCGACGAAGCCCGCACCGCAGGCGATCAACGAGTAACCACTGAGTGCCTTGCCGCCAAGCGGATCACGCTAGGAACGCAGACGCGCAGCCGGATCTTGTTGGAAGAATTCGCACAGCAGGTGGTACAAATCTGAGTGCCGATCGCGCATTCGAGATGGCTGCTCGAAGAAACACTCGACGGCCACCGCAAAAAACTCGCCGATGTCGGTCGCCCCATAACAGTCCAACAGAGTCTCGCGGCCACGGCGGCAATCGCGAATGAGCCGTTCGAATTCGGCATGCAGCACTCGTTGCCAGCGCTCGTGCGGCACACGCTTGTCGAGTAGCGGAGTGCCGTCGATCACGGCACCGCTTTCCATGTCGAGTTGGTGGGTAAACTCATGCACGACGAGATTATCACCGTTCGATTCACCGCGACCGCCTGCCAGCGCATCCGGCCACGATAGCACGACCGGGCCGCGATACCAGGCTTCGCCTTCGTTACTCGACCATCCTTCCAACACAAGTCCCGAGTCGAGACCCGTCCGCTCCGGTGCGACGAACGCATCCGGGTATACGAGGATTGATTGCACCAAATCGAAATACTTGTCGCGAAAACCCAACAGCAGCAAACTGGCCTGAGCGGCAATCGTCACTTTCATCTCGTCGTCAATCGTTAAGCCGCGGCAGCCCTCCCAGTTCTTCTCGGCAATCAGGATCCGCAAGTCATCTCGCAGCTTCGATTGTTCCGCCTCGTTCAACCGAGCATAGTGCCTGACGTTGCGTCTTAGTATCTCGACCCACTCGTCGGGAAACGGTGTCGCCAGTAGCCGGCTTCGTCGGCGTCGTTTTAGCCAGTCGAACATGATGGCCCATGTCGAAGTCGACGCAGCACGCGACGGAAAACCACAGTCCTGCTTAACAAGTCGTCGCTAACACACCGCGATCTGCGATCTTTTGCTTGCGGCAGGTGTCGGCCAGAACTCGAGTCCATTCTTGAACGCTCGCGTTATACAGTTCATCCTCGGCAGCCAGCATGGCGTTGACGATGCGATCGAGTATAGCTCGTTCGGTGGCTGGGACGATATCCATGATGCGAATTTGCTTGTCATCCATGATTGTGGCTCCTCGTTAGATGTGGTCGTGCTGAGTCGCACGTTAGAAGTGAGTTGTTGACGTCCTATCACTAACGCAATTGGGATGCCAAACATTTTTTGGTTAGGGGCCTATCGCCGAGAAACCGACATGAACTGCTGATCTGTCATGCACTTGGGGCATGTCGATTGTTTCGACGTACCGCCTGATCCACGTCTCGAATTGCCAGATTCGCGAACGAATTTCAATCGTCTTTGTAGTTGTGACACGAAAGCCGCGATCGGCTCTGCAGGCCCGACGGATCTGAACATTTATTTTCGAATCGGCTCAAGGAAGTAGGCCGGAACAGGTCTTCGCAGTTCCGGCGTCCGCCCAACGTCACACCATTGCCGGAGCTGCGCAAAGCCTTGATCCGGCCTACTCGGCTCACTCTTCAACTTGTTTCAACTGACCCACCGGGACATAAAACTTGGCGTATCGCTTGCCATCGCTGTAGCGGATGCCACGATCGTCTTCCACCAACACGGTCGCGCGCTTTGTGATGCGATTGACGACGCCGACATAATGCTGCCCGTCCACGCGAAAGGAGACACGACTGCCCGCCTTAACGCCGAACTTGGCGAAGGCTCGCTCGCGCGGTGTGATCAACTGGTGCGTGTGTTCCGTGTGGCCGAAGAAGCGATTGGCAACGGATTGAAAGCGAACGGCTGAACAGCTCGATTGTTGCCAGATGATGAACTCGATGAGATGCACCAACTCGTGTTCGAGAATTCGTTGCAGTGCCTCCAATCGATCGTGACACTCGATGCCGCTCATCACAATCGGCCGATCGATGTCGTGGAACGTCTGAAACAGAAGCGTCGTCGAAACGGCAATCTCGTATTCCGTTCTCACCACTTTGGTACGACGATCGCGATGCTGCACGCGAGTCGCTTTGCCAGCAGCTTGCGTCATGCGTTTCGATAGCCGAAAGCTGAGCGGCGCGGTGCCCAACGCCATGCGGCAGCCACCATCAAAGAACCGCTCGTCGTACAGATTGAAGAGTCGTTCCAAGTCGGCGGAGGAGATCGACGTGAAGTTCCCTGCGTCGAGCGAGATCGAGCGACGCAATGCGTCTTCGTAGATGCTTTGCGTCTTGGCGGCGACTTCCGCAGCAGTTACTCGCTCGCGCTCGATCGTGTGTTGGAATTCCGTTCCCATTGGTTCCTGGTCTCCTTGGAGTCGATTCTACTGCGATCGTCGTGCCCGCGGTAGAAGTCTTTCACGTGACGTAAGCGTGTAGCTTGCGTTTCGCCCGACCAACTCGCTTGCGTTGTCGCGTTGGGCAACTCGCTCTATAATCTCTTGCCTTCCTTCGGCCAGAAGTGCCGTCGTTCACACTTTGACATGGAGAGCTGCTGTGTGGAAACGCTTTGTCACGGGATGCTTGTGCTTCACATTTATTGCGGCTTACGGCACCGAACTGGTGAGTGACGAACCTGTCCCGACGTCGGCCCTGGAACAGGAAGAATACTCCGACCTGCTCGAACTCTTTGTGGAAACTTTTAACGACATCGACCGAAACTACGTCGACTTGATCAGTCGGCGAGAACTGATGGAAGCGGCAATCGACGGCATGCTTTCTAAGCTCGATCAACATTCGGCGTACATAACGCCAGCCAAATTGGAGAGATATCGTCGCAATGTTGACAACGAGTTTGGCGGGATCGGGGTCCAAGTGATGATGAACGACGGACAACTCACCATTGTCAGCCCCATTTTTGAGAGCCCCGCTTACAGAGCGAAGCTGACTGCGGGTGACGTTATCTTACAAGTCGACGGAAATTCCACAGCGGGACTGACGCTGGCCGAGGCGGTCGCTCTGATGAAGGGCAAACTCGGCACTACGGTCGAACTCACAATTCGCCATCCCGATCACGAATCGTCGGAGACGGTGCAACTTACTCGCGAGAACATTCGAATTAGAACGGTTCGTGGCGACCGCCGTCACGCCGACGATTCGTGGGACTTTATGTACGACGACGAACTCGGGATCGGCTACATACGAATTACTTCGTTCTCGCGGTACACGGTCAGCGAATTGCGTGAGGCGATGAACGGACTAACGAGGCAAACACTCAATGGTTTGATCCTCGACCTGCGATCGAATCCTGGCGGTCTGTTGTCCTCTGCGGTGGAAGTTTGTGACATGTTCATCGATGAAGGCGTGATCGTTAGCACGTCTGGCAGCAATGTCGCATCTCGTGAATGGAAGGCACACCGCGCGGGGACATACTCAGGCTTTCCGATGACGGTCCTCGTGAATCGCTTCAGCGCCAGCGCCAGCGAAATCGTTGCGGCTGGTCTCCAAGATCACGCGCGTGCGGTCGTCGTCGGACAACGGACGTGGGGTAAAGGATGCGTTCAGAATGTACTCGATTTAGAACAAGGCCGCAGTGCCTTGAAATTAACGACTGCCGAATACCATCGTCCAAGTGGTACAAACATTGACCGGAAACCTGGTGCGACGGACGGCGACGAATGGGGAGTCAAGCCAAATGATGGGTTTGAAGTTCTCTTAAGCGACAGCGAAGCAGCAAGATTGGAGCGGCAACGACAGTCGAGAGATCTACTGTTGAAGAAACCGACTGCTGGCGATGACATCGATGACCGCCAGTTCGATATGGCTCTTCAGTACATGATCGCGGAAGTTACGAAATCCCGCAGCGATCGCCAAACGGCGACGGCAAACCGATGAAGATCCTGACACTTGAAACAACGTGTGACGAGACGGCGGCGGCCGTGATTACCGGCGACTTCAAAGTCCTCGCATCCGTGGTGGCCTCTCAGGATAATCTTCATCAGCGATTCCACGGTGTCGTGCCAGAAATCGCTGCACGGGCGCATGTCGAACGCATCCTGCCCGTGATCGACGAGACGGTGAAGAAGGCCGGAATTACGCTTGACGAACTCGATGCGATTGCGGTCGCGAACACACCCGGGTTGGCCGGATCACTGCTGGTTGGACTTGTCGCTGCCAAGACACTGTGCGTGGCGCTCAAACTTCCGTTGGTAGCTGTCAACCATTTGCACGCTCATATCTATGCTTGCAAGCTCGCCAGCGGCGAAGATGTCTTTCCTTGCATCGGCATGATCGTTAGCGGAGGGCACAGCAACTTATATCGATGTAACGCACCTTCCGACTTCGAGTATCTTGGTGGCACGATCGACGATGCCGCCGGCGAAGCATTCGATAAGGTCGCGAGCATGCTGGGACTGCCTTATCCAGGCGGACCCGCGGTCTCGCAAGCTGCGGTCAACGGAGATCGCAAAGCCTATCGCTTTCCAAGATCATTCTTGAATGACGAATCGAAGCTGGCGTTTAGTTTCAGCGGCCTCAAGACGGCCGTCCGGTATGCAATTACGGGCGGAGCAACTTCCGAATTCGTGCGGCCAGATCTTTCCGAGCAACAGATCGCGGATCTCGCCGCAAGTTTTGAAGAGGCTGTCGTCGATTGTCTGGTAGGCAAGGCACTCCTCGCGGTGCGGCAATCAGGCCTTTCGACTCTGTGTGTCGGTGGCGGAGTGGCGGCGAATCGACGCCTTCGTGAGCGATTAGCGGTGGAAACAGAAAAGGCTAATATCTCCCTGCACATCGCCCCGCACGAACTGTGTACCGACAATGCAGTGATGGGTGCTATTGCGATCGAAAGATTTCGTGCCGGATTGATCGAAGACCTCGATCTCGATTTGATCCCGGGACTCGTGCGGCAGTAGTCACGGATTCGTGCGGGTTCATAATCGTTACGTTCGCGCCACATCCACCTACGTTGCAGCTTCCGTGACGTACAATTCCAGGTTGGTTTTCCATACTCGATCGGGGAGCAAATCGTGGTGAGTTTGACATTTCCCAATTGCCGACGCGATTATTTGCAGCTGCACCTCGTTTTTGCTTTTGTGGTGGTGTTGCTGCCGCGAGAGTCTATCGCACAGCAAAACGATTCTTGGACGGAGGCTCGGAAGGAGCTTGTCGCACTGATTGCCGAGGGCGTCAAAGACCCTCGCGTCCTCAAAGCGGTTGCTGACACCGAACGGCATTTGTTTGTGCCGGAAGCTCACCGCCAGAACGCTTATTTCGATATGTCGCTGCCGATCGGTGGTGGCGTTACGATTTCTCCGCCTTACGTCGTCGCGTTTATGACCGAACAACTCGCTCCGCAACCCAGCGACCGTGTGCTCGAGATTGGCACCGGGAGCGGGTATCAGGCGGCGATCTTGAGCCCTTTGGTGGCAGAAGTCTATACGATCGAAATCATCGAAAGTCTTGGCAATGAAGCGTCCGAGCGTCTACGAAAACTCGGTTACGAGAACGTACACGTCCGAGTCGGTGATGGATTCAAAGGTTGGCCCGAGCACGCGCCTTTCGACAAGATCATCGTTACTTGTTCGCCCGAGAAGATTCCGCAGCCGCTGATCGATCAACTGAAAGAAGGCGGCAAGCTGCTGATTCCCTTGGGAGATCGATACCAACAGTCTCTCTGCATGGTCACCAAGCGAGCAGGAAAGATCGAGCGACAAGTTCTCGAGTCTACTTTTTTCGTCCCCATGACGGGCCACGCCGAGGAGATGCGAAACGTGAAGCAGGATGATGGGGTACCTGTTTTGGCAAACGGCAGTTTCGAAGTGTTGACGGACGAGAAGACGCCCGCGAATTGGTATTACTTGCGTCAGTGGCAGATTGCGTCTGACGCGACGAGCCCGCACGAGTCCAAGTACTTGAAGCTCAGTAATGAAACGCCCGGTCGAACCGCACAGGTGCTGCAAGCCACTGGCTTAGATGGGAGACGGTTCAAATCGCTCGAAATATCGGTCGTCGTCCGCTCTGTCGGCGTAAGACTTCCTGAGGAGGAAGCATTCTCGGGTCTGGAGATTCTCTTCTACGACGAACAACGAAACGAAGTCGGTTCAGCAAAGTTCGGACCTTGGCACGGGGATGCACCGTGGGCGGAATACAGCACCCACGTTTCGGTGCCAGTCGATGCTCGACTTTTAATGATCGGCGCCGGCTTGTACGGGGCACTTGGCGAACTAGATCTTGATAATATCCGCTTAACCGCCAAGACAACGGTCGTGAAGGGACCCTTCGATTGAACCGAACCCGCGGAACTCTGACGGAATGAGAACCGCAGGATTAGATGCCGCCACCGCCGCCAAATCCACCGCCACCAAGTCCACCACCGCCGCCGCCAAGTCCACCACCACCACCGCCAAGTCCACCGCCGCCACCCTGCTGACCATTGGTCGTACCAGCAACGAAATTGAAGGTGTCAACATTCGTGATTCCAGAAGCGATTGGTGCCGTTCCGAGAAGCGAAAATCGTACGTAGCGGCGACTGGCATCAATGATCCCCATGGCATTCATTTGATTGCCTTCCGGAAATGAAGTGATTTGCGGACGGAAGCCAACAGCACCGGCACGCCCGAAAGCCCGCGGGTTGATTCGTCCACTGGCAAGTCCACTCCGGAGAGCCAACGCATAATCTCGAAGGCTGCTCGGATCGGCGGCGGCTCCGAGTTGCTGAGCCAAAATGGCGCGACCAACTTCAAGTCTGCCCTTGTCGATCGTCGCAATCTTTTCTTCATCGAGTGGTTCGACTCGTCGACCTTCTTTCACTTCGAAGTTGACAATCGCGTCGCGGGCACCGAGCGGAATCTGCTGTTTGCCGTAGGTCTGCTGAGGAGTCCCATAGTTCGTCCAGATTTCGACAGTTACCTTGCCTGCAGTAACTTCTCCCCAGATCGTTTTCAGAAGCATCCGATATTGTCCAGCAAAGCCTTTCGGGCAGACATAGAATTCAGAGTAGCCATCCAGTGAGTTGCCACCGCTATGTGCGTACGTGTCACCGAGCATCACTCCACCGGCTGTCGTGCGAGGATTGCGCCCCGAACATACGGTGGCGGAAGGTTCTTCGATCAACATGTCAACGTCGGCATCGCCGGTCCATGTGATCTTGACGACGCAGTCGCGGGCCATAGCATCGTTCAACTTGGCCAAAAACTGTTCGGCTTCGTCCGTTCGCCCCTCTTTTTGCATCTTGTCAAACAACGATTTGGCGATTCTCCCGGCACGTTGTTCGATCTCGCGATGTTCTTTCTCCCAAGCCTGACTGAGAATTCCGACACTTGCCCATTGTAAGGCAGCTTCGTCGTTCAACGTCTCGGCCAACGACAGGCCTTTAACAAACGGCTCGGGCCGCATTGGATTAACAGAAGCGATCTCGCGGTAGAGCTTTAGCGCTCGCGACTCGAGACCGATCCGCGACATATAGGCAGCAACGTGTAAGATCTCTTCGTCGTTGGTGCTGAAGTCGACAGCGGACATCAATGCTCGCTCAACCTCTTCCACCGGAGCGCCGCTCGCAAGCATCGCGATCGACATCGCTTCGTACATCCAGGGCTGCGGGGCACCCCCACGAACGGCCGCTTGTGTCAACACGACGATCTCTTGAAGTTTGGCGTTGGCTCCTTTTTCGTCATTCGCATTTAAGCGGCTCTTGGCAGAAGACTGCAATTGACGAACGGTCTCGCGAACTTGTTTCGCATGTTCGACGCGTTCGGCTGCTGAATCGTCCCGATGTGCCAAGAAGTGTGCGTTCCACGCATCGTAATGCGACTCGCCATCTTTGAGCTCCAACTTAATCGGACGAACAACCGAACTGACGGTAGTGGGAGGCACAGCGATTGTTTGCTTGGGAACAGTTACGTTAGGTTCCGTGTTCCCGCCGAGCGACAATTCATCTTCCACGGCGAAGAAACCGCCACCACCGCCACCACCAAATCCACCACCCATGCCGCCGCCCATGCCGCCACCCATGCCGCCGCCCATCATGCCGCCACCCATGCCGCCACCACCAAACATGCCGCCACCAGAGATGATCGGAATGACGAGGTCGCCCACTGGGTAGACCTTCGTGATCAACTGGGCTTCGGCATTTTCAGGGGTAGTGATCTGGAGTACTTCGTCTTTGATGATGTAGGTCAACTCCAACTCGTTGAGCGTCAAGCGCAGTGCTGAACGGAGGGTGATGCCTTTCAGCGTGCGAGTGATCGGCGGTCCCGTATCGATACCGAAGTCTTCCAGGGCCTTCGTGTCGATAACAATTGGAATGTTGTTGGTGAATGAAACGTCTTCGATCATGTCTTTAAAAGGCTGGTCCAAATAGTCGAATGTTGTTTCGCGGTCCAACGCTTGAAGAATTCGTGTCTCCGAAGACCCAGACTTTCCTGCCAAGTCAACTGAAGCGTATTTCTTGCGGCGAAGCGTCAGTTGCTCCCAAACCGCCGGATCTGGATAAATGATCGGCGGCTCGTCAGGGAATGGATCT
>CAUJKL010000628.1 GCA_963204995.1 Planctomycetota bacterium
CGAGCTGTGCAGTTCCGTCTCGAAGCTGTCGCCGCGAGGATGTGCGGCAAAATTATCAATCTCGACATACATCACAACTTCTGCTTTTGCGCGGAAGCTGTACGAGTCGAACACTCGATAGTCGCCGTAGCTGAGTACCTCTTTGCAGAACGTTAAGTTTCCAACGTCGAGCGTGCTGACATTTGCGAGATGATCCGTTGCTGTGCGCAGGTGTCGCAACGCCAACGCCGCGCGACGGGTCGTCGGATGTTTTCCATCTGCGTCGGTCGACACGAGCAAACCGTGGAGTTGATGCTTCCAGTATTCTTGTTCGTCTTCGTCGAGTTGGTCGATGGGCGAGACCGCTTCGTCTCGCCGATTTGTGACGACGTACAACAATCGACGCATGATCTCGAGCCGAGTCTTCTCATCTCGATTCAAGTTCGGGCGAGCCAAATCCGCATTCAACGAGGCCAGTGCTCGTTCGACTTCACGGTTCCATTGGCCGGGCTCAGGCACTTCTTCTGCGGTGGCGGCAGCAGCAGTTGCTGTCGCGGCAGTAATCGCAGCGGGGGCAGCCGCCAACGGAGCTTGCTCTGCGGAAGCTTGCGGCAGTGCGGTCGTAGGTGCGAGTGCTGGCACTTGTGTGGGCATGTCGCCAATGCTGGCCGTCACGCCGGCAGCAGGATGAACCGCGTTAGGCGACTGTATCGCTGCGAGCGCCAAATCGGTCGCGTAAGAGGCTGGAGCGACGTTGGAGGACATTGGAAGTTGCGGCGAACTCACTGCGGCAGAAGGAGCGAGATACGGCGTCTGCACCATCGGTTCGCGTAGCTCAGGGGGCTGGACGTGCTGCATAGCCGGTGCCCCCGTTTGATCGGGAAACACTTGCGGCGATTGCTGCTGCTGGCTCAGCGCAACGCCCTGCATCTGGTCCTTATAGAGCTGTTGGTACTGCGGCGGGAGCAAGTGTGAGGTGTCCTCGACAGCACTCTGAATGGCTTGAAAGTCTGCTGGGTTTTGCTGTTTGAAACGCTCCGGGTCGGCGAGGAACTGCGCCAAGGACGGCTCCCCGCGCGGCGCGACTGCCGGTGCAGTGTGGCTTGCCTCGGAATTGGCGATTGGCGATTCGTCCAATTGTTCCACGGCGCGACGCTGCCGCGAGCTGGCGAACTCACCTCCGGTAAACCAGCCGGGGCTGGCACAACCAGAAACGAGGATCACCATCAGTGGTGCGATGATGAATGTCAATCGCGCGTGAGACATGGCCAACTGCAAAGAGAAGGAGCGAGAAGAGCGGCGGATGGTAAGAGAACGCCGGTGTCGCCGCAAGATCGACGTTGCCACTAACCAACGCTAGCAGCCCGAACGCCTTTCGCCATGCGAAGAAACAGCCGTTCCAGGGCGAAGCGGGCTCGGTGAGGATTCGAGTGGCTTCCCTTCAAAGCCAGGTCCGTCTCCAGCAGCCATTGGTAAATCCTTCCGGCACGTCCGCGACCAAGTTGCTTGAGCTGCGATTCGGCACGCTCCAAACCTTTCGTATTCCAGTGCGGAATTCCCGCTTGGATCAAGGCATCGCGGACCGAAATTCGACGTTTGGCTCGTTCGGCTTCCTGATAAATTCGCGTAGCAGCAGCGAACCGACGCAGCGACCAAGAGATCTGGCCAAACAAAGCAACGGGATGCTCGCCCGCTTGGAGCAAACGGTCGAGTTGCTTCAGCGCCTCGCCAGCATCGCCATCTGCCGCCGCGTCGATCAACTCCCAGATCGTTTGCGAGCGCCAGCCACCCACCACATCGCGGACCATCTGCACGTCGATCTTCCCACCATCGCCAGCGAACAATGCCAGCTTTGATAGCGACTGGTCCAGTAAGCCAAACTCCGCTCCAATGATTTCCAGCAGTTGTTCGGCGGCGGTGCCTTCGAGCTTCGCATTATGCTGTTTCTGTGTCCAAGCGATCAGCCACTTGCACAGCCGACCTTCGTCGAGCACTTTGCGTTTGCCAATCGTTTTCTCCGGCGCGCGGCAATCCACCTGCAACCCGATCTTGTCGACGGCTTTGTAGAGCTTCGTATTGCTCGCCCAAGTACCCACATCGAGAATCAGCACTCCCGACGAGCGAGGCTTGTCGACATAGCTCTCTAATCGTCCGCGCTCTTTGCTGACGAACGGATCGGCCGCTTCGACGATCACCAACCGACGCTCGCCACCGAACAACGACATGGTCGACAACTCGTCGATCACATCGCGCCATTCCGCACTCGCTCCTTCCAACGTGGTGAACGGCGCATCATCGTCGCCCACGATCGCCTTGCGTAGCGCACGCGTCGCCAATCGTTTCAGAAAACTCTCGCTGCCGAACAACACGACAACGGGCGGCACCTCAGCGGGTGCTTTGGCGAGAAAGTCGAAAGCGTGGACAGTGTTGGACATTGGATATCGTTTTCTCAAGACACGTGCCCTGCGATTATCCGCATCCGCGACGCCGGCAACAACCCGGCCACGAGAAAACACTTTCGATCAATCGCCAAGCCTCAAGGACGACGCCACCCCGCAGCTAAGCCTGCTGGCATGCTTGCGATAACAATAAAACGCATCGTTTCGCCCAGCAGTATGCACGTCAGGCACGTGAAAACTGATGCCATGAGGAGTACGAGGCCAACCGCACTGGCCGGGTCAGTGCGTCGGCGAATCGAGGTTTGCTTCGTCGGCACCGCCTGCTGAATCGCATCAAACGCCGCAGTAAAATCTTGGTGACGCACAACGATGGCGATATCGGTGGTGCGGTTTTGAATTCGCGATTCAATTCCACGACTCGTCAGCATCTGATGCACCGCGCGAGCCAACTTGAGTTTCTTTCGAGTGGCCACCACAACCCAGGTGTCATCGCTGATGCCAGTCAGAGTACCCGCAGTCGCGATCCCCGGATTGCTGCTGTGAATCGCATCCAGCGTGGCTCGGATTCGTCCCGCTGACTTGGGGTCCTGACCACCCGTTGTTGGACGATAGTCAACGAACGGCATGCGGCTCGTCGTTGAGGATGAGTCGACGCTCAGACTAGAATCGTCACCTGCTCCGCGCCAGTCACCCGCACTGTAAGTCGAAATCAAGAAGCGATAGATCCGCGTATAGAGCTGTCGTACCCACGCAAATCGCGTCCCGCCATCCGTTGGCGGTTGCGAACTTGCCGCGAACTTGGCTTTCCAATCTTCAACCAGTTGCTGGCGAGTGTCCATCGCGGTTGATCGCTGAACTTGTGATAACGGAATTATCAACCCACCATCGTCTCAGTTACCGGCCCCAAGAGCAAGTGAAACTGCCGGATCAGATCTCGCGTTTGGCCAGTTCGTCCCGGAGCCGGGCAGCCAATTCGTACTGCTCGGTGGCTACGGCGTCCGCGAGTTGCTCGTGGAGCGTTTTGCCGACTTCGTATTCCTTTCGCAAGGTTTCCCGCAAATCGAGCAAGCGGGCGACGAGTTCGTCGTCTTCAAAATGCTCTTCCGCCTCATACTCCTCGAAGACTTCTCGCAAAGTGTCGAGCCCCACGTTGATCGCTTGAATGGCTTCTTCGGGGCCACCATCTTCCAGTGCCGCGAGAGCCGCCGCCTGAGTGCGATGAAAGAGGACGAACGGTCGGTACTGCTCGTGCGAGAGCGTCCACTGATCGTCGTCAGAGTACTTTTTGCACAAATCCATCAGCACCAGCGTGTGATCTGCGTCGTGAATCGCACGATCATAGTTCTGAAGCCGTAACCAGCAGATGCGTCGATGATAGAACTGAACGAACTCGCGGTCGGCTTCGTTCGCTTGGTCATCGTCGATCACAAACTCGTCACCGAACCGGATCGCCTCGGAGAGAAGATAGTCGTAGTACGATGCACACCCTTTGGGGCGCGAACCGTCCGGGCGACCTTCCATCTCCAGTTGCAGAATGCCCATGTCGATTCGCATTTGCAGGACGTCGCGCCCATCGCCGCCCGTCACGATTCGAACGGCGAGCGCCTGCGGTTCGTAAGACCAGTCGCGAAGCAGTTCATCTAAGTGTTCTGGGTGAGGCATGACGTCAATCCATGCTGGAAACAGCGGGCAGAAGTGTCCGATGCCTCAATTATAGCAGACGGTCGACAGTCGCGGAATTGTGCGACACGCGAGACGCCAAACGACCACGTGTTGCTGCGTAGTCGCTCACGGCAAATGCCGATCTTTGTATGTGGGGTGTGAGTGCCACTGCTGGCTTGTCCAGCAGTGCTTTCCCGCCGCACAGCACTGCTGGACCAGCCAGCAGTGGCACGCCAAGGTATAGGTTTAACGACGCACTAGCCTCGCAGCCGGAATTCGAAATTGCGAGTTGCGAATTGCTCGGAGAGAGTTTCCGATTCGTCGATATAGAGCACGTCGTCTTCGGCGGCTCGACGCATTGCAATCAGAATCTGTCGCACATCCCAGACAAGCGTTCCCATCGCGGCGATCAGCCAGACCAGCGATTCGACCGCTAAATGTTGGACGATGAGTAGCAAGAACGGCACGATCAAGACGCCGAGCCAAGCTGCTGTATAACTCCAGCCTTGCCAGCATATCGGTGTAAGCCCCCAGCCGAACCGCTTCGCTTTGAACCAATCTGGCTTTCCAAACATCGGGAGAACTCCTGAACGCGGTGTGCAACGGAACTGGCAATCCGGTTCGTAGCCCCGGTTTCAACCGGCTGTGACCGCATAAATGCGGAGCTACGGAATTGCTGACACCTCGTATTCGAGGTATTTTCGCGATCCTTGGAAGTCCCGCCAGAAGTTTTTTGGTGAATCGACCGTGTCGCGATCAATCGATCAACAGCGTGGTAATCTCTTCATCGTCGCGGCGCTCCCACTCGCGGCGCATCTCGCGCAGCCCGTAGGCACACAGCTCGAATTGCTGGCTCAAACGCTCCAGGATCGGGGCAGGGGCCTCGTTCTCTTCTTCGACTTCGATCTTGCTCGCGATCAGATAGGCTCGTTTTCCCTGCGAACAGTAGTCGATAAAGTGATCTTTTTTCGACGGGCTCTGCATTTCGCGCAGCGCTTCCGGGTAGACACCTGCCCAAAACAGCGTGAAATCGCCGATGTGCCGATGGACCGAGCGGCGAGCGGTTCCCACACGAGCGTTCGCTTCGATCAGCATCTCGGCGACTTCGGTTAGCGGCTGACCAGTGAGGCTTCGCACTCTGTGAAGCGATTCAGACCGAACAAATCGCAGCAGTAGTTCGCTGACATAGTCCACAATGGGCGGGTCAGCCACACCTAGCTGAGACTGAAAGACATACTCCGCCATGCCGGCGAAGTAACGATGAAGTGTCGAGGAACTAGATGCCTTCACAGACGAAGCCCTCCGCATGAGACCAATCGGCGGGTCATGACGAGGACACGGCAGGCGAACCAAAGAGCATTCATAAGCTCTTCAGACGCCTCGATCGCCGTGCGACGCCGGACGATTCGCTACTCTTAGAGGTCGAACCACCTCTATCTTCAACTTTAGTTTCGATTTCGCCTGGAAGTCAAGTTTAATGTGACGCGATACCTTAAGCCGTGACGTCAGCACGGATTAACGAAATCCGTTCGGCAACGGAAAGTCACCCAAGCTCAAAGTGTCGGCAATGTTCAACGACATCCGCGCTAACAGGATTCGAGAGCAGCGAGTAGCTCGGCCGCGTAGTCGCCGACTTCCTTCAGCACCACGCCGCGGGGACGATCCGCCGCTCCGGCAATTCGCCGCACGATGGCGGAACCAACAATCAGGCCATCCGAAACAGGAGCCAGTAGCTTGACATGCTCCGGCTTACTCACCCCGAAACCGATACAAATCGGCAAGTCGGTTTGCTCGCGCAGCCAGCCGACATTCTCGATCAGCGAAGGCGGCAGCACAGTCCGCTCGCCCGTGATGCCTGTGACCGAGACGTAATAGAGAAAACCCGTCGAGCTTTCGGCGATGCGAACCGCCCGCTCGCGCGGTGTCGTTGGCGTGACAAGTTGGATCAAGCTGAAATCTTCGTCGCGGCAGATCGCGGCCAGTTCACCGGCTTCGTCCACGAGCAAGTCCGGTACGATCGCTCCCGAGACACCGGCGGCTTTGGCTTCCGCGACATACCGCTTGAGTCCATGCCGATAAATGATCGCATAGCTGACCATCGTCACTCGCGGCATCGAAACATCGGCTTGCAAGCCGTCCAACATCTTCAGGATCTGGGCCAGCTTGATCTTCTTATCCAGCGCACGCGTGTACGACGCCTGGATTACCGGCCCATCGGCGATCGGGTCGCTGTAAGGAATCCCCACTTCGCACATATTGCAACCGCGTGTGGCCAGCTCCCGAATCACCTCGGCGGTAAACTCTAAATCGGGATCGCCCGCCGTGATGAACGGCATCAAGGCTTTACGATTCTCGGCACGCAGTTGCGTAAACAATCGATCGATATCGGACATAAACTACGAACTCGCCTTCTCTTTCAAGCGTGCAATCTCGTTGGCATCCTTGTCGCCTCGCCCCGACAAACAGACGACCACCATCTCGTCCTTCGATCGTTGAGCCGCCAAATCCATGGCCTTGGAGATCGCGTGCGAGCTCTCCAACGCGGGCAAGATTCCTTCGCAGCGCGCCAAAGCATCAAAGCCTTTCATGGCTTCGTCATCGCGACAGTTCGTGTACTGGACACGACCGGTGTCCTTCCAATAACTGTGCTCTGGCCCGACGCCTGGGTAGTCCAACCCCGCAGACATCGAATGCACATCGCAGGTCTGACCATCCTCGTCTTGCATGACGTAGCTGAAGCTGCCGTGCAGGACGCCGGGCGCGCCGAAGCTCAGCGGCGACGCATGATCACCCGGCTTGGAGCTCCGTCCGCCCGCCTCGATGCCAACCAATTCGACGTCTCGATCTTCGATGAAGGGATAAAACATCCCAGCCGCATTGCTCCCGCCGCCGACGCAGGCCACTATCAGATTCGGCAAACGGCCAACTCGCTGGAGCGACTGCTCGCGAGTTTCGCGACCGATGACTGCTTGAAAGTCGCGGACGATCATTGGAAACGGGTGCGGTCCCACGACGGAACCGATGATGTAGTGCGTGTCCTCGACGCTCGACATCCAGTCACGCATCGCTTCGTTGATCGCATCGCGAAGGGTTCGCGAACCGCTCTCGACCGGCCGGACTTCAGCACCGAGCAACTTCATGCTGAACACGTTCGGCGCTTGCCGTCGCACGTCCTCGGAACCCATATAGACGACGCAGGGCAAACCAAACCTCGCGCACGCCGTCGCCGTTGCGACACCATGCTGACCGGCTCCGGTCTCGGCGATGACTCGGGTCTTGCCCATTCGGAGGGTCAACAGAGCTTGGCCCAGCGTGTTGTTAATCTTGTGTGCGCCGGTGTGGTTCAGATCTTCCCGCTTCAGCCAGATCTGAGCCCCGCCACACTCCTCGCTCAAGCGTCGCGCGTGATACAGCGGCGAGGGGCGACCGACATAATTGTGCAGCAGCTCATCAAGTTCCGCCTGAAACGAGGGGTCGTGCTTGGCCTTTTCATACTCGACGGTTAACTCGTCGAGAGCCCGCGTCAGCGTCTCGGGAACATAACGACCGCCGAAATCGCCGAAACGACCCGCTGCGTCCGGAACGTTTGCCGAAGCTTCGCCGCTCTTCCTAGTTGTTGTGCTCATAGGGATTTCGTTGGGTGCGAGGAACCAGTTGGTTCGATTCTCGGTCTACGTTTACGAGCGGTCAAGGTGGTGCCTTGTTGGCATGCGGGGGCGATCGGCGTGTTAGACCGTACCGGTTAGGCAAAGCCTGAGTCGATTGCCGCTTGAAAGCATTCAGAAAGGGGTAGGGTGAAACGTCAGACGTTTGATGCTAGGCGCGGGAATGGCCGATCTCTTGTTATCGAGGCCGGATCGGTGCCGCTCCGCCTCGATCGTCCGTGGCACAGGCGTAGGTCGGAATTTATTCCGGCAACGGAGATCCATCGACGAGATCGTTCTAAAGCGACTTTGCGCGGCAATTAGCGGCAATGAACGGAATGAATTCCGTTCTACGACAGACTGTTCAATCGAGACTCACGATGCGAATTCATGGCAGCTCGACGAAGGTACGAGCAACGCTTTACCTGCCGGAAGACTTGCTCGACGAAGCCCGTAACGCCGTCGTGCATCTGGCCGGAAATCCCGTTCGGCTGACACTGACAAAACTCGCCGAATCCGCCCTCCGCAGTGCGATTCAAGAATTGAAAGACCGCCACAACGCAGGCGAAGACTTCCCACCCCGTTCCGAAGACTTGAAAGGTGGCCGGCCCATCGCCGCCTGAAACAAAAACATGCCACTAACTACTTTCCCACCACGCCCGGAAACGCCCCCCAAGAATACAGAAGGCGAATCCGAGCAATCCGACCTTCGCAAAAAACTGCTGGAGATGATTCGCCATAACGAATCCCAGAGGCGCAAGACGCAGAATTAAAGTCTCGCGGAGTCCCATGACGCGTCGCCGATGCTCTCTGTTGTCGCATGGCCAGCGGTCGAGCGGGGCTTGGCAATCAGCTGTCATGCTCGCTGCTGTCGTGGGACTGTCTGTACCTATCGGGCACAGCCACGTGATGGCTCGACCACGCGATTGGGCCGATCAAGATCGAGCGGTAACCTCGAAGCAACCGAGTTGGATGCCGTTTCCCCTCGGTGACCGAACGCCCAATCCAGCCGTTGCACGCATCACGGCCGTCGAAGGAAACGTGCTCTCACAGGGTTCAGGGACGCTGATCGAAGTTCGCGACGATCGCGGCTTAGTCATTACGAACTGGCATGTTATCCGTGATGCCAGGGGACCGATCGTCGCGACGTTCCCGGACGGCTTCCGTTCGGCGGCAACCGTTTTGAAAGTAGACCAGGATTGGGATCTCGCCGCGCTCTTGATCTGGCGTCCCAACGCGACGCCGATCGCCATCTCGACGACGGCACCGAAACCGGGCGACTCGTTGACCATCGCAGGCTATGGGTCAGGTGACTATCGCGCTGTCTCTGGTCGTTGCACGCAGTACGTCGCGCCAGGCCGCAACATGCCGTATGAGATGGTCGAGGTTTCTGCCGAAGCTCGTCAAGGCGACTCGGGCGGTCCCATCCTGAACGAACGCGGAGAACTGGCGGGCGTCCTGTTCGGTGCGGGAGGCGGCACGACTTCGGGCAGCTTCTGCGGGCGAGTTCGTTGGTTCCTTGACTCGGCTTGGCCGGCGGAGGCAAGGCCGGAAGCCGACGTATTCGTCTCCGTACCGGCTCATACGCCAATCACTCATTGGCCCTCGGACGGATTAGTCGCCGTCCCGCGGCCCGCAGCGCCACGTCAGACGACCAACTACGAGCCGGTGCCCAACTACGCAATCGGCGCAACACTTAGTCCCGCGACAATCTCGACGGGAGAACTAAACGCGTCCGGGAACAAGTTCAATCTGCGCACACTCGCAGGCGAAACTCCTCTCGAACAAGCCAAGGCGATTCTCGCGGTGATCGGAATCTTGGCGGTCGTCTTGCAAATAGGGAGAGTTTTTGGCGGCAAAAATAAACGCAAGTAGTCGCTTTACCTACCCAACCGTTTCTATTCAGCGGCGGCGGGCTCGATACGAAGAACACGCTGGGCTTTTGTCGTCCGCCCGTGCAGATCGGTTTCGCGGATTTCGATCAGGTGCGTCCCAACAACTGCGTCGGATGGCAGCGGCGTCTTCCAAAGATGCGTCGACGGCTTGGGCTTCGACATCTTCCGCCAATTGGCCGGGTCACCGATCACTTTCGCTTCGGCATCGAAAACCCGTTGCAACTGCGGATCGATCTCGCGCGTTTGCTCCATCGCGGCCCATGAACCGCCTTGGCCGACTCGCATTTCAACTTTCGATCGCTCCGAGCCGTTGAAGATATTCACATAGATCGTGGTTTCGCTCAGCTTGTCGACCGACACCACTTCGGGAGCGTGAATTTGCATCTGATAGTCGGCGGATCGTCCGGCGGCCTTGAAGTCGAGCTTATACTCCGTGCCATCGAACGAAAGGATCGAATAGCCGTTGGGGGCACCATCGGCCATCGCCGTATGCGGGATTCCGCGTTCGTCAGGAGCACCCGACCACCAGCTGCCGCAGACGGTTACATTAATGATGTGATGATGAGGCTCCGGGCCGAGCCAGCCATCTTCCTTTTTAATGAAGCGATGTTCGTGATGGTGCGTGTGACCCGAGATCGAAATGCAGAAGGGACGCTTCTCGATCAAGCGGTACAGTTCCGTCCGATCGCGGACATCGACGAGAGGAATATGCATCATCAGGACGACGAGTTGCTCGTCGGGAATCAGCGCGAGGTCGTTACGGATGAAGGTCATCTGCTCGTCACCTAGACCACCGCGATACTGGCCCTTTCCGCCGGGTGTCGGGTGATGCCACTCGATATCGTCCAACACGATGAAATGGACCTGCCCGTAGTCGAACGAGTAGTAGGCCGGGCCGTAGATACTTTCAAAAGTCTCGTCGCTTTGCTTGTCTCCTTGAGCGTCGAAGTTAATATCGTGGTTGCCGATCACGTTGTACCAAGGAATGCCAATCAGCGCGACGGTCTTGTTGAGCGGCACGAACACGTCGAGATCATTGAAGACAATGTCACCGAGCGTGACGCCGAACGAAGCCTCGGTGCCAATCAGTTCTTCGACGATATCGTGAGCGATGTAGTCGACTTCCTGTTGGTCACGCGGCTGCGGATCACCAAATAGCACGGCACGAAATTGCTCCGGCTCGTTCTGTTCGTACAGCGGGAAGTCGACCGACGCGGGCAATTCACCGGTCGGAGCCACGCCTTTGAATTTCAGCTCCGGCGAACCTGCCGGTTTGTGGATGTAATAAAACCGTGGCAAGTTGTCTTCGGACAACGGCGTGCGATAGCCTCGCGGTTTGACGACGAAGAGGATGTCGTCGTTATCGACGGCCAGTTCGTACTGGCCTTTGGCGTTCGTCCGGACGACGTCTCGACCGTTCGACACGCGGACATCGGGCAGCAGTTTCTCACCCGCATCGAATTGCTGATTTGAGTTTGCATCGTGATAGACAATCCCCTTGGCGACGCGTGTCGATTCCAGTTCTTGCGCGACACTTTCGTCGAAACTGTGTAAAATCACGCAGATCAGGCCCACGACGGCAGAGGCAAAGATCGTCCGATTCATAGGAAACTCCAAGGCGGGATGCTAGGCAAGACACGATGCGGAGCCTCATTGTTGGCAAACGCCGCTCTGATGTAAAGCGACAGAGACCCATCTCGTCCGACATTTCGCACCTTGCATTCGCGGAAGCTCAATCGAGTCCTGAGCAGGCATTCAAGAATACGTGGATGTACAACTTGAAATCGCCAAGCAAAACCCTAATACTGGGGAGGCTGATGCGAGAACGAACCTCAAGGCGTCACTAGCCAACTCGTCACATTGAAAACTCCGTTCACCATGCAGTCGCCCCACACCAAAGTGCTGTTCGTCGAAGATAATCCCATCGATGCACGCATGATTGAAAGGTCGTTGGCGCGATCGGCCCATACAAACTTCGAGCTGCGACATGTCACCGATCTCGCCAGCGCACTCACCGCCTTGCAGCGCAGCGACAAGTTCGATGCAGTGCTGCTCGACCTGATGCTGCCGGACAGTCTCGGAGGCGTCGAGACAATTCGAGCGATTCACGAGATTCGTCGCGAGATCCCGATCGTCGTTTTAACGGGGATGGAGGATACGGAGTTCGCGCTGGCCGCTGTCCGTGGAGGTGCGCAGGACTATCTCGTCAAAGAACAGTGTGAAGCCGACAACCTGGTGCGTTCGATCCGCTATTCGATCGAACGCGTGCGCCACACGATCAACGAACGCGCGTTGAGCGATGCTCGCCATCAGCTCGTCATGGGTGGGCGGGTGCAGCAGGCCAAGTTTCCTCGCACTTCTCCCGATCTCCCAGGTTACGACATCGCAGGTTTGTGCATTCCGGCGGAAGCAACCGGCGGCGACTACTTTGATTACTTTCCGATTGTGGAACGATATTTCGGGATGGCAATCGGCGATGCGAGCGGTCACGGACTTGGTCCCGCCATGGTCATGTCCGATGTCCGCGCGATCTTGCGAACGCTGACCACGGTCTACTCGGATGTCGGCGACATCATGCATCTGTTAAACCAAATCGCCATTCGTGACCTGAACGTCAACATGTTCATGACGTTGTTCCTCGTCCGGATGGAACCCGATACGGGCACCTTTCACTATGCAGGCGCGGGACATTCCGCCTTGATTCTGAACGCGAGCGGGGACGTGCGCGTCGAATTGGAGCCGTCCTATCCACCTGTGAATGTGGTGGCCGATTTCGAGTATTCGGCACTGCTGACAGATCGGCTTTCACCGGGCGAGACGCTCCTCTTATTCACGGATGGGATTCCTGAATCGCATACTCCCCAATCGTATACGGAGTTGTTCGGTGAACGCCGTCTGTTGGAGTTGGTGCGTGCCCACTACCAACTCCCGTCTGATGAGTTGGCCTGTTTAGTGATCGAAGCAGCCCGCGAGTTTGCCTCTCCCGTTCCACCAGAAGATGACATGACGATTGTTGTCGCCAAGCGACTGCCGAAGTAGGCTTCAACCCTTTATTTCGTCCCGCCTGATGGCTGGCGGAAGTTGGCCTCTGAAATGAGTTACCGCCCAGAGAAACTCGCCGACAATCGCATCGCCCGGCGACGCATCTGGACTTATTGGATCGTTGGTCTCAGCATCACACTTGGATGTATCGGCCTGCAGTTCACGACGTGGCACACCAGTGCCGAACTGCACACGGTGATGGAGGCTATCGCGACCACGCTGGCGTTAGTCGTCGCAGTGGCGGCACCGTTTCGTTACTCACGTGAAGACAGCAAGTTTCTTTTCATTGGCATCGGCTTCTTCGCGACGGGATTGCTGGACGGCTATCACACGCTCGTGACGAGCATGTCATTTCGCGACGATTACCCGTCGCCGCCAGAATCGCTACTCGCTTGGAGTTGGATGGCGGCCCGCGCGTTTCTGGCGACGCTGATGGTCATCAGCTGGTGGGCCTCGAAGCGCCCGCAGAAATTGCGAATTCGAGCGAGTCGCGTCTATGGCGTTCTGGCATTGTTGACCGTGGCAACATTCCTGTTTTTAGCCTTCGTTCCTCTCGCCAAGCCCCAGCCATTAGGCACACTTTTCGGCCGTCCGGAAGAACTCTTGATTGCCCTCGTGTTTGCCGTCGCCTTAGTGGGATACCTTCGAGCTGGCACTTGGCGACGGGATGACTTTTCCCACTGGCTGGTATTGGCCTTGATCGTGAGCGTGCTTTGCCATGCCGTTGCCATGGCGAGATCATTTGAAACGTACGATGTCATGTTCGCTGTCGCACACGTGCTGAAGATCGCGAGTTACGTTTGTGTACTGATGGGAATTCTCGTGAGCACCTATCAACTTTATGCCAATGTCGAAGACGGCGTTCGCCAACTGCTCGAAAGCGAAGAACGATTTCAGCTCGCAGTGCGCGGCACAGCGGATGGCCTATGGGATTGGGATCTCGAGTCGAAGGCCATCTGGTACTCACCGCGAGTAAGCGAATTGTTGGGTTATCGCGGTGACGATGAAGAGTCGTTCCCGCCATTGATCGAGACCTTCAATCGTCACCTCCACCCGGAAGATTCCAAGCGCGCCTGGGCCGCGGCCAAGCAACATATCGAACACGATCGTCCTTATGACATCGAATATCGGCTACGCACGAAGTCCGAGCAGTGGCGTTGGTTTCGAGCCCGCGGTGCTTGCATTCGCGATCACGACGGCACCGCGATACGGATGGCAGGATCGGTACGCGACATTCAAGAGTTGTATGAGCAAGGGCAAACGTTACGCCAAATGGAACGAAGGCTCGATCAGGCGCTCGAGGGTGCCAATGTCGGATTATGGGACTGGAACGTTGAAACGGGCGATGTTTACTTCTCGCCACAGATGAAAATTCAACTCGGGTACGATCCAGACGAACCGTGGTCCGACTACACCGAATGGGAAAGTCGGCTGCACGAGGATGACCGCGAGGAGGCAATCTCGCGCGTGAAGAACTACCTGGCGAGGAATTGTGATGAATACATTTCGACGTTCCGGATGCGCCACAAGAATGGTTCTTATCGTTGGATACTTTCCCAGGGGCAGGCGGATTGGGACGAGTCCGATAAGCCACGTCGAATCGTAGGGGTGCATGTCGACATCACCGACCAGCGACAACTCGCAGAGAAACTAAGCGTGTCCAACTCACGGCTGGCACGCGAGCAGTTCCTGCTCAACTCGCTGGTAGAAAACATTCCCGACCCAATGTTTTTCAAAGATCGCGCTAGCCGCTTCATTCGTGTGAATCAGACGATGGCGAACGATGTTGGTGCCAGCGATCCCGCAGAATTAATTGGCAAGACCGACGCCGATGTGTGGGCGGGCGAGTTTTGGCGGGATACGTTTGCTGATGAACAACGGGTGATGGAAACGGGTGAGCCGTTAATCAACAAGGAAGAAAACCCGATAGCGCAGGATGGCACCGATCGTTGGGTGCTGGTCACCAAAATGCCTTTGTACGATGACAGCCACAAGATCGTCGGGCTGTTTGGGGTGGCCCGCGACGTCACGCAACTGAAACGCAACGAGTTGGAACTAGAGCGAATTAATCGCGACCTGGAGCGAAGTAATGCCGAACTCGAACATTTCGCCTATGTCGCATCCCACGATTTGCGCAGCCCCTTGCGTAACATCGATAGCCTGACACAGTGGATTCTCGAAGACGCAGGTGACGTGCTGCCCGAGGCCTCTCGCAACGATCTACTCTTGCTGCGGCAACGAGTCGCGTTAATGAATCGGCTTCTGAACGACCTGCTACAGTACTCGCGGGTGGGACGCGTCGAGAGCGACCCCGAACACGTGGATCCTGGCGAAGTCGTGGCCGAGGTGGTCGCGTTGCTCGGCATTCCATCCAACTTTCGCGTGGACATACAACCGAACATGCCGCATTTGCACACACCGCG
>CAUJKL010000629.1 GCA_963204995.1 Planctomycetota bacterium
GTGCCGTCGGCGGTTTCTCCCAACGGCACGTTGACGTTCACTCCGGCCGCCGGCGTCGAAGGCGAGACGACGATCACCGTAACCGTGCAGGACGACGGCGGCACCAGCAATGGCGGAATTGACATTTCACTGCCGCAGGTCTTCAGCATCCGCATCGGCAACCCGAATCGGCAGCCGTCGTTTTCCGCCAGCGCGCCACCCGCGATCGACGAAGATGCCGGTCCGCAGACCCGCGCAGGCTGGGCCAGCTTCAATCCGGGAGATGCCAGTGAATCACAGCAACGCCCAACGTATCTGATCTCGAACGTCAGTAATCCGAGCTTATTCTCGGCCGCTCCGTCCGTTGCCGCGGACGGCACGTTGACCTACACACCAGCGGCTGACGCCAACGGTTCGTCCACGTTTGTCGTCCGCGTTCAGGACGACGGCGGCACGTCCTTCGGCGGCGTTGATACGTCGGCACCGCAAACATTCACTGTGACAATCAATCCGGTGAACGACGCGCCGACGTTTACGGCCAGCTTTGCCGACAACCAAACTGCGACGGTCGTCCTCAATCCGTTGCAACCATGCTGTGTCCATCAGGAATTCCCTGGCTTCGTTTCGGCCTTTAGTCCCGGTCCAGCAAACGAAGCCGGGCAGTCACTAGTGCGATACACGGTCCAGCGGTTGGACTCGTTACTGAATCAATCTGTCTCGATCGATAACTCCGGGAAGCTCATCGCGAACCTGACGTACGTGCTGGGCGGTGTCTCGTTCGAAGGCGCCGTGCAGTTTCGAGTCACGGCGGAAGACGACGGCGGCACCGCTGGTGGCGGGGTGAACAGTTCGACGAGCCAAATCTACACAATCCTGGTGACGCGTCTCGGCACGCTCAACGCCCCGCCTTCCGTGACCGCCCCGACGCTGACGGTCAGGCCGGAAGATGCCGGATCCGTGAGCGTTCCCGGCTGGGCTCAGTTCCAAAAGGGCGTCGATGCATTCCCCAACGCTGCGGTGTTGCGTTACATCGTCAGCAACATCAGTAACGCTACCCTGTTCTCCACTCCGCCCGCCGTGGCGAATAACGGCACGCTGACTTTCACCTCGGCACCAAACGCTTTCGGCACTGCCACTTTCGACTTGCAGGTACAAGACAACGGCGGCACGCAAAACGGCGGTGTGGATACGTCCGGAGCGCAACAGTTCACGATCTCGATCGATGCCCGCAACGACCGGCCCAGCTTCACCGCGCCCTCCGTGACCGAAGTCAACGAAGATGCCGGGCAGGTCGTGATTCCTAACTGGGTCACCAGTTTTGATCCGGGACCGAACGAGATGCTTCAACACGTGCGAAACTATGTGGCGGTGTCCGAGAGTTTCACGATCCACGAGGCGAGCTTCGACTTGTTCGCGGAAGCACCCACGATCGGCAACAACGGAGAACTGAGATTTCGGGTCAAGCCAAACGTGTTCGGCGATTTGTACTTTAACGCGGCAGTTGTAGACGATGGTGGGCCTGGAATCTTTCCGGACCCCATCAATGTAAATCAGTCCAGTTTTCAGTCCTTCATTGTCCGCGTGCTGCCCGTGAACGACGCGCCGCGCTACATCGGCCCAACGGAATTGACGATCGCCGAGACGGCCGTCCCACAACGATTCGAGAAGTTCGCCGCCGCCGTCCCCGGCCAGGACAACGAAGCCGGTCAGGCGGTGGCTGAGTACCGCATCACGGCGAATGACAATGAGGTGATGTTTGCCGAACTGCCGAAGATCGACGTTGACGGCACGCTGACTTTCACGCTGAAACCCAACGCCTTCGGTACGGCGAATCTGACTGCCATCGTGAAAGACACGGGCGGCACGGATCGGGGCGGGGTCGACACGTCCCCTCCGGCGATGATCACCATCCAGGTGACCGACATCGACGATACGCCGATCGTCGGCCAGATCCTGGCACCAGCGAGCGTGCGCGACAAAATGCTCGTGCCGCTCAGCATCACTGCGAACACGCGAACTGGCGATGTGTCGCAACTCACTTACGAATGGACCATCACGCCGCCAGTCGGAGATCCGGTGCAGCGGTCTGGCAAAGAGATCGAAGTCACTTTTGAGGAGCCGGGGCCGCATCAGGTACAGACCAGGGTGAGCAATCCACAAGGCGATCAAGTGACGCGCACGGTCACGTTGGACGTGTTGCCGTCGACTCCCACGATCGACGCGTTGATGGTATCCACCCTGGCGTTGTTGGGTCAGGAAGTCGTGCTCCGCGCGGCCGCTTCGGACCCGGTATCGTCGGCGGATGCCGTCGTCTTGAACTGGTCGGTAACCAATCTGGTCAGCGGTAACACGCAGACGTTCGCAGGAGCCGAGTTCCGCTTCGCAGCCGCCGCCGGCGGTTACGACGTGGAACTCACCGCCACGACCGCCGTGGGCGGCACCGCCTCGCGCATGCAGCAGATCCGCGTGCTGGCTGTCGAAACACCGGCGGCGGGAACCGAAGACGAGCCGTCCACGCTGCGCGTGACTGATACGAATCCGAACAGCTCGACCGACGATCTAAGCGTGCTGTGGACCGTGACACCCAGCGGCGGCGAAGAGGTTGCACTCCTCGGCAGCCCGGCCGACTACGTGCCGTTCGATGGCGGCGAGGTTGTCGTCACCGCTACCATCGGAGCCCCGTTCGGAGGTCTGCTGAATATCGACGCCCGCACCATCACCGTTGCCGCCGTGAACGACGCGCCGATGCTCAATCCGATCGGCGCTCAGTCAACACCGGAAGGGCAATTGCTAACATTCACTGCAACGGCGACCGATATCGATTCCGCCACGTTGACGTTCAGCCTGGACGCGGGAGCACCCGCCGGTACCAGCATCGATCCGGTAACTGGTGTGTTCACTTGGACGCCCACCGAGGCACAAGGCCCGGGAACATTCGATGTCACGATCCGCGTCACCGACGATGGCACGCCAAGTCTGAGTCATTCGGAGAAGATCGCGATCACGGTTGCCGAAATGAACCAGGCACCAGTGCTGGCTGCCATCGGCAACAAGGTGGTCGACGAAGGGAACTTGCTCACTTTCACGGCCAACGCCAGCGACGCCGATGATCCCGCGAACACGTTGACCTATAGCCTCAACGCAGGAAGTCCTGCGGGAGCCAAGATCGATCCGGTAACGGGTGTCTTCACTTGGACACCGACCGCGACACAAGGTCCCGGGACCTTCGAAGTAACGGTTCGCGTGTCGGATGATGGCGCACCGAACCTATTTTCCGAGTCGACGTTTGCGATTCAGGTGAACGACCTCGCTCCGTGGACTAACTTAGCCGACCCTCTCGATGCCACTGCGGACGGATTCATCTCGCCACTGGATGTGTTGGTGATTATCAACGACTTGAACGACGTCGGTCCTCGGCAACTGGTCGGCGCGCCGTCAGCACTTCAGTTCTTTCTGGACGTGAACAAGGACGGATTCGTCACGCCGGTAGATGCATTGATTGTGATCAACCGATTGAACGAACCCCCGGCATCTCTCGAAGGCGAATACTCCAGACCGCAAGTGTTTGCAAGCGATTCTGTGTTGGGGGCGTTGGTTACACCACTCGCGCCGGCAGCTTCTGCGGTTTCGACGAACAGTCGGACTGCGGCGATCGAAGAGTTGCTGCACGATTCAGGTCGGTGTTTGGGCGTGTCGGACCTGGAGCTGTCTCTGGGATTAATAGTCGAAGACATTGCGGCGGTGTTACTCCGCCGAACAAGGTTGCCACGTTCCGCATAGGCGATTTTTCAGCGGTACTCCTGAGAACCGCGAGCCGCTCATTCTTCGGTGTCGTTTTCGACGAGTGCTACCGAGTTAAGCATGGGGACGATCAGCCAGCAGGCACACGTTGAAAGAGCCCCGGCGACGACCAACAGGTTGAATGCCGTGGTCGCTCCCCACCTGGCCGTCCAGTCGTCGTACAGCCAACCGCCGAGTGCCGTCGATGCCGACAGGCTCAAGTTGGACAAGGCCATCAGCATGGCGAAGGTAGTGCCTGCCGCTGCGACTGGGCAAGCTCGGGCCGCGAGATCAAATTGAACCATGCTGCCGGTCATGTACGTGACGCCAACGATGACGCTGACGACTGCCGCAGAGATTTGTCCCGTGACGCAGCAATATGCCAGAGTGCTCAGTACGCCGGTCGCGATCGCTAAGTGGATCAGCCAGCGCATTGGCACACGGCGGCAGTATGCTCCGTAGGCCAGACTCCCCGCGATTGCCCCCACCGACAGCAGCGAGATGGTGACACCGTAGAACTGCTCGCTGATCCCCAGCTCCTCCGTCATGTACATGTACAACACGGTCATGCTGAACGGATTGAAGCTCCACAGGAACAGAAACGCCGCAGCCGCACGGACTGCGGGCGTCCTCGCGGCACCTGCCAGCTCCTGGGTGGCGAAGCGGAGTCGACCCTTCTCGGGTACGTGAGGCTCTTCCCGGACATAGCACCAGGCCAGAAGCAGCGTCACGAAGCTGGTCGCGGCACACATCAGGAAGCCTATTTGCTGATGTCCGTGGTGGCTCAAGTAGCCCCCGACGAGGCCCGCTAAGATGCTGCCGCCATACATTGCTGCCCACTGGACCGACTGCAGCATGCCGGTCAGCCCGCGTGGCTGGCCTTTCTCGATCATCAAGGCATCGACGACCACGTCGGAAAACGCCACGCCCACGGTGGGGATGAGGAGCAGGAACAGCAATTGACGGTAGGCTCCGAAGGGAACTGGGATGAAATACAGGCAGCCCAGCCCGAGTACGGATGCGGCACTGGTCAGCAGCAGGTAACTTCTCCGCCGCGTGCGGCCGATGGGAACGAAGTCGGTGAGCAGTCCGTACAGCGGCTTGAGCGACCACGGCAGGGCCAGCAACGCGCCAAAGCCTGCGATTCCGGCCGCCGAATAGCCCCAGGACTTGAGCAGCGAGCGGACTGGTTGGGCGATCAGCCCCTCGGTCGGCTCGGCAATTCCTTGCACAAAGTACATCGCGCCGAAAAGCAATACCAATCCAGTCGTTTCACGGATTGGACTTGGCATCTGCTCGACTTGCTGCTTTACTTCCGCCACTTCGCCAGCTCCCAGGAAAGAACGTCAGCCCGATCGAGCAAACTATTTTGTAAATTCTGCCGATTGACCTCTTGACGAGAACCCGATAACTGTTTGAATTACCCGCGCAGTGTAAATGAGCGATTTGATCGGCCCAATGGAAAGCCGTCAATCGGCTGCGTTCCACATTCGTTTAACGAAAGGAATCCTAGCGTGAACCACAGTGACGAAGATTGTCACCAGGCCGACGATGAACCTCCTGGTACAAGCGGTCTCGACCGCCTCTCTCACCGCACTCACCAAACGATAGTTTCTCTGGCAGTTGCTTCTGCCCCTTCTCTCCGCCGCAACGGCGCTTCTCGCGGGAAAGCCAACGGGCACGTGGCCTTGGCTCCGGAATCCCGCATCGTCGACAACGACGGCGAATCGCTTGTCATCTCGGGCCGAGTGAGCCGGCGTCGGCCTCTGAACAAGACGCGAGCCTTCCGCAAGCGGTTCTTTCCCGAAGCGACGGATCGCCAATGGAACGACTGGCGGTGGCAATCGCAACATCGGATTCGCAAGCTGGAGCAATTCGAGCAGATCGTGACACTGTCGGATGACGAGCGTAACGCGCTGATCCAAGGCGGAACGATGCTGCCGGTCGGGATCACGCCATACTATATGAGCTTGCTGGATGCGGAAGACGCAAATCAGCCGCTCCGCAAGACCGTCATTCCGACGACGAAAGAGTTCTTGCGGACGGTGGGTGAAGCCGACGATCCGCTGGGCGAGGACGGCCATAGCCCGGTGCCGGGACTGGTTCATCGCTATCCAGACCGTGTTTTGCTGTTGCCGCTCGATTTTTGCTCGACCTACTGCCGCTATTGCACACGATCGCGAGTCGTCGGCCACGGTGAAATCGTGCCGAACGAAAAGCGGTTGGAAGCCATCTTCCATTACCTGGAAGAAACGAAAACCGTGCGTGACGTGCTCATTTCCGGCGGTGATCCGCTGGCGTTGAGCGACGAGAAGCTGGATTGGATCTTGGGCCGCTTGCGGTCGATCCCACACATCGAGTTCGTGCGGATCGGCACCAAAATGCCAGCGGTTCTGCCACAGCGAATTACGCGTGACCTGGTTCGTGTGCTGCGGAAGTATCATCCGCTGTGGATGAGCATCCATTTCCTGCACCCGGACGAATGCACGGACGAGTCGAAGCAAGCCTGTGAGCGGTTGGCTGACGCAGGAATTCCGCTCGGCGCTCAAACGGTGCTGCTCAAGGGCGTGAACGACAACGTCGAGACGATGAAGCAGCTCGTGCATCGCTTGTTGACGATGCGCGTTCGACCGTACTACCTGTACCAGTGCGATCCGATCAGCGGTTCGGCTCACTTCCGGACACCGGTTAGTAAGGGCTTGGAGATTATTTCAGGACTGCGCGGCCACACGACGGGCTACGCCGTGCCGACCTATGTGATCGATGCACCGGGTGGAGGCGGCAAGATTCCGCTTCAGGTAGATAGCGTCGTCCGTCGCGATGGCGACTTCATTGTGCTGCGTAATTTTGAAGGCAAAGAGTTTCGGTATCCCGACCCGGTCGTTGCCGGCGAGTGATGCAAGTCGTTCTGTAATCCCACGCCGTTCTTGCATTGTAGAAAAGGCCTGGTGCGTTGTGTGCCACTGCTGGCTTGTCCAGCAGTGCCCAGTGTCGGGTGCCACTGCTGGCTTGTCCAGCAGTGCCGAGTGTTGGGTGCCACTGCTGGCTTGTCCAGCAGT
>CAUJKL010000630.1 GCA_963204995.1 Planctomycetota bacterium
TGAAACGCATGAAAGATCCCGGCTTCGACTTGTGTCCAGTCATGAATAGGCATCTTATGTCCTCATCCCCACAACAACGAGCTGAATTCCGCGATTCATTATAGGAGTCACACGAGGCAGACGCCACACGAAAGGATCTACACATCCGGTGTGTTATCTGCCTCCGCTACGCCGCGAAGACAAAAACGCCGATAAGGCAACGTCAAACGATTGATCGGTCGAAACGAGTCGATAATCGATCTCGTTGTCCAAGCAACCTCGTTTGATCTGCTTAAGAAAACTGTCGAGTTCTGCTTGATACGCGGCGCGGATAGCGCGCGGTTGCGTCGTCAGCTCGGGCATGCCTTCCAGACCGTGGAACAAGGTCGGACGATCGAATGGCAAACTCAACTCGGCGGGATCGAGAATCTGCAGGACGGCTAGATCGTGTTGGCGATGCCGCAAGTGACGCAAACCGTTCAGAACGCTCTTCGCTTCATCGAACAGATCGCTGATCACAACCACAACACCGCGCTTGGTCAGCTTCTGGGCGAGTTGCTGGAACGTGTTTCCGATCGCGGTCTTGTTGGCGGAAGGAGCTTGTTCCATCACGCCAAGTAATTCGTTCAGCCGCGAGGGGCTGTTGCTGGGCGGGACGTAGTCGCGAATCTGCCGATCGAAAGTGATCAGCCCGACGGCATCTTGGTTTTGCAGAACGAGCCAGGCGAGCGCGGCCGCGATGCATTGGGCGTATTCGAGCTTGGAAAGCGGCGAATCCGGCCCACGATACGACATGCTCTCGCTGACGTCCAAGGCGAGGTAGCAAATGAGATTCGTCTCGTCTTCGTATTGCTTCAAGTAAAACTTGTCGGTGCGGCCGTACACTTTCCAATCGAGATGGCGAATGTCATCGCCAGGAACGTATTCACGATGCTCGGCAAACTCGACCGAGAAGCCGCGATAGGGGCTGCGATGCAAGCCAGCGACGAACCCTTCGACGATTCGTCGGGCTCGAAGTTGCAAGCCTTGCAGCTTAGCCAGCGTCCGCGGATCTAAAGACTTGAGGGAGCTTTCCACGCTCGTCTTCTTTGCTTACGGGAGAAACGACGCTTCTCACTCATTACGTTCCAGGACTTCGCTTTGTCGAAGGCTGACCACTCGATTCCCAGTTGTCGAACAGCGCCTCGCACAGTGCCGACCTTCAGATCGCGACCACTCCAATCAGGTAAGACGGTTGCGCAATTGGTTGTCGGGTTGTGCCATTTGCGATGCGAGCCTCCGCCTTTGCGCCGAAGCTCCGTACATCCCAATGCCGTCAGCTTCCGAGCCACCTCGCGGTACGTCATGGGCTGCCTACCAAGGTATCGGACCAGACCATCTCGCTTGATGGGGGCAACGAAATGCTGGCCGGCAAGGGGCGTCCCTGCTCGGCGTACAACTCCACAACCGCCTCGAATGCGTCGCGTACATTGGCATGTGCTTCCTCCAATGTGTCGCCTTCCGTAAGCAACTCCGGCAACGCCGGGGAAGTGACCGTATAGCCGCCCTCCGGTTGTGGCGCAAACACCAAGGGAACTCGGTACATCACGTGGTGAACCCTCCGATAGCAGCTGCACTTTGACGAACGGGAAACCTCAGCAGGCATGTGCTGTGAACCGTCGTCGCTTTCATGGTATCCCGCCTTAAGCCCTTATTGAAGCCCTCTTACCGTCATACGCAACGTGCGATAGCCCAGTAGTAGCGGACTCCTGATTTCGGTTTTCAGGTGGCTAACTGTTTTGTTTATTGTGCGAACGTCGTAGTGAAGTGTACGGCTGCGTGCTTAGCCAGCGTCCGCGGATCTAAAGACTTGAGGGAGCTTTCCACGCTCGTCTTCTTTGCTTACGTGAGGAACTAGTTTCATAATTCGCCGCACGATCTCGTCCGCCGTGATGCCTTCAGCGTCGGCCACGAACGTCGTCTTGATGCGATGCCGCAACACGGGTAGCGCCACGGCTTGCACATCTTCGTGGCTGACACAATGGCGGCCATGCAATACAGCTCGCGCCTTCGCACCCAAGACGAGATACTGGCTGGCCCGCGGCCCCGCACCCCACATCACATACTCGCGAATGAACTCGGGTGTATCGTCGCGGCCTGTTCGAGTTTGTCGTGCCAGACGCAATGCGTAGCGGGCAATGTGATCCGCGATTGGGACTCGACGGACAATGCGAGTTAAGGCGAGGATCTCATCGGCGTCGAGCGTTGCGGTGACACTCACTTCAGAATCGGTTGTCGTGCGCCGAACGATTTCCAGTTCTTCATCCTCGTCGGGATAGTCAACTTGGATGTTGAACATGAAGCGATCGAGCTGAGCTTCCGGCAGTGGGTACGTTCCCTCTTGCTCGATGGGATTCTGTGTCGCGAGGACGAAGAACGGTTCTGCCAGCCGATGCTTCTTACCGCCCGCCGTGACTTGATGCTCTTGCATCGCTTCCAACAAAGCCGCTTGGGTTTTCGGAGGCGTCCGATTGATTTCATCGGCCAGCAACACGTTGGCGAAAATCGGGCCACGCAGGAAGCGATACTCGCGATCGCCCGACAACTTGTTCTCTTGAATGACTTCCGTTCCCGTGATGTCAGAGGGCATCAGATCGGGCGTGAATTGAATGCGATTGAACGACAGCGACAAGGCGTCGGCCAACGTCCGAATCATGAGCGTCTTGGCCAAGCCTGGCACGCCAACCAGCAGGCAATGGCCGCGAGCGAACATCGTCACCAGCAGCTCTTCGAGCACTTGCTCTTGCCCGACGATCACTTTGGCCAACTCGCCGCGAATCTGCTGATAAGCTTCGCTCAGCCGTTGGACGGCTTGAACGTCATCAGTTGGCAGGGTCGAGTTGTGATTGGGGTTCGGTTCGTTTTTCATGGGGCGGTAGGACCGCAGCCAATGGGAGCTGTCGCTCCGTCAGGAACAACCCGCTTCCGTTGGTCGCTAAAATCTTGCTAAATTACAAAGCTTTCACTGATCATTGATATGGGTGTCGAAGACAAGCAGCAGATCCTGTGTGGCAATCAGTAACGAACCGTCCTGAAGAACAAGGTTTCCCCCAGTGACGCCCCGAGAAGCCAAATCGATCTGGCGGACAGCTTCCGGCGTGCGACCGAGCATCTCGGGGCGAATTCGCTGATCGAAGACAAGTATCGACTCGCGAGTTGGCCAGTATACATGTTTATCAACAAGAATGCCGCGACCGTAGCCGTGCGGCGACGGTTT
>CAUJKL010000631.1 GCA_963204995.1 Planctomycetota bacterium
GGGCGGTATTGCCGCCGCGCGAAATCCAAAATGTATTGATCGTCTCGCCCGGCAATCTGTTTCTGCAAAAGGTCTTCGAAGCGAATCCGCTGGTACGAGTGACGATCGCGAAGGAACTCCCTGAAACGTGGCCTAACGACAGCATCATCGTGCTCCATCAAAACGTCCCCGACAAACTTCCAAATGGCGACTTATTTATCGTCGACCCGCTCAACAGTTGCGATGCCTGGGACGTGGGTGAGTCGCTGGCGAATCCGATCATTACCGAGCAGGACAAAGACTCGCCGTTAATGACTCACGTCCGGCTGGACAACGTGCTGATGCCCGAGGCGAAGCAATTAAAGTTTGCGGAGCCTCCGCATGTGCTGGCGGGATCTCTGGCTGGCGAACCGGTGTACGCCGAAGTGAAGCGAAGCGGCGGGAAGTGCCTGGTGCTGAGCGTCGATATCAATGAAGGCGATCTCGCTTTTCGCACGGCGTTCCCGATCATGGTGACCAATTCGCTCGGCTGGTTCGCTGGCCAAACCGGCGAATTGCGCGAGTCGCTGGCGACTGGGGCAATGACCGAGTTCCGTGTGGGCGACGCAAACGTTGGCTCCGAGGAGGAGATTGTCTTGCGTTCGCCGTCGGGTGAACAACAACTGCTGGTCGTGCGAGGCGACATCGACAATCCGCATGTCTCCATCCCGCCGCTGGACGAATGCGGTGTCTGGCGCATTGATCTCGCCGGCACCACTGAAGCGGAAAAGCCGATTGCTGAATTAGCGGTCAATCTGGCTAACGACTCCGAAACGGATCTACGAACACCGGTGGAATGGATGAGCGAAGTTTCGCCGAAGTTGGTCGCCGGATGGTTCACTCGACCGCTATGGTTTTACTTGACGGCGGTCGCCTGCTTCGTGACGGTCACCGAGTGGTGGCTTTATCAACGAAGGGTTGTTACCTGAATGAGGAAGAAGTTGGGCAAAAAAATGTGAGGGCAAAAAAAGTAAACCTAGGTAGTCCCATTGTTTTTTTGCCCACACATTTTTTGCCCTAAAACTCTGAGTGGTCGATGCTTGAACTGATTCGCCCCTGGACGCTGCTGTTACTGGTCCCGGCACTAATCGTGCTCAGCTGGTACTTCGTGCGCTCCTTGAGCGACTTTCCCCGTCCACAGCGGATCGTGTCCCTCGTTACACGAACGCTGATCGTGTTGCTGTTGGCCCTTTCGCTCGCCGGGCTCACGTGGTTGCACACGACTCACGAACAGTTCGTCATCTTCCTAATCGATCAAAGCTTGAGTGTCGGCGATAACGGGGAACAAGCCGTCGACGACTTTCTTAAACGGGCGGCGGAGACGCGCGGCGATCACAAGGTGGCGTACTTGCCGTTCGCCAGCCAAGTGGGAGCGATCCGAGAGGAGCTGGCGGCGGAGGACGCGGCGAGCGTTGATGATCCCAAACCGGATTCGGCAGAAGAGAAGGCACGACGCGATGGAACGAATTTGGCCGCAGCGATCAAAGCAGCGGCTGGATATTTGCCGCCAGGATACGTTCCGCATCTCGTGTTGTTGACGGACGGCAATGAGACCGCAGGCGATGCACTCGCCACGGCGGCTCGCAGTCGCGTACCCATATCAACCGTCCCGCTGCCCGCTCGCTCGGAACCAGAGGTGCAAATATCGGAAGTCAACGTTCCTGCCGAAGTTCGCGAAGGCGAGCCGTTCTATGTGGAAGTCGTCATGCACGCGAACCACGACGACGCGGGATTGATCGAAGTCTATCGCGGCGACCACAAAGTGATCGGCGAGCAACGGGAACTCAAAACGGGCGAGAATCGATTCCGCTTCCAGCAGTCCATCGAACGCGACCGTTTGGCTGCGTTCAGCGTCCGTGTGTCGGGACTCAAAGAAGACACGCTGCTCGACAACAACATGGATTCAGGCTTGGTGTTCGCTGCCGGTAAGCCGCGCGTGTTGATCATCGAGAGCGATCCGACATTGATTCGCGAGCTGGCCTACGCCCTCGAAGACGAAGGCGTGCAAGCCGATGTCCGCCCGCCGCAAGGGATGCCCACGACGCTGGCCGATCTGCAGAATTACGAATTGATAATTCTCTCAAACGTCCCCGCGACCGCCTTGACGCAGCAGCAAATGGAAATTGCGAGAACCTACGTCCAGGAGCTTGGCGGTGGATTCATTATGTTGGGCGGGGAACAATCGTTTGGGCTGGGCGGCTATTACAAAAGCACGCTCGAAGAGATTCTTCCCGTTCGCAGCGACTTCGAGAAGGAACAAGAAAAGCCCTCGCTCGGCATGGTGCTGGTCATCGACAAATCGGGCTCGATGGACGGCGACAAGATCGAGATGGCCAAGTCCGCCGCTCGCAGCGCGGCGGAGTTGCTCGGCCGACGCGACCAGGTAGCCGTGCTGGCCTTTGACGGCGATACCTATGTCATCAGTGAAATGCAGTCCGCCACGAACAAGGGCAAGATCAGCGACGAGATCGCACGCATCGACGCTGGCGGCGGAACCACCATGTACCCGGCAATGGAGATGGCCTTCGAGATGCTGATGGCCACGACGGCCAAGCTCAAACATGTGATTCTCTTAACCGACGGCGTCTCGTCGCCGGGTGACTTCGAGGGCATGGCTCAACAAATGGTGTCGGCCAAGATGACGGTGTCGACCGTGGCAGTGGGCGAGGGCTCGGACACCACTCTGCTCGAAACGATTGCCCGCGTTGGCAAGGGCCGCTACTACTTCACGTCCGATGCGGCTCAGGTGCCACAGATTTTCGCCAAGGAGACGGTCACGGCTAGCAAGTCCGCGATTGACGAGCAACCGTTCATACCGCAAGTCATTCGCGCGACGCATGCGCTCAAGGACATCAACATGGAAGATGCTCCCTTTCTGTTGGGCTATGTAATGACTCGCCCCAAGCCGACCAGCGAAGTGATTCTGGCCACCGAGAAAGGCGATCCGCTGTTGGCCTGGTGGCGATACGGGCTCGGCATGACCGGAGCCTTTACGAGCGATGCCAAAAGTCGTTGGGCCGCCGAGTGGATGACGTGGCCGGAGTTCGGCAAGTTCTGGACGCAAGTGATTCGCCATACGATGCGCAAGAGTGACGCACGCGGGATCATGGTGCAAGCCACGCGGAAGGGGAAGCAGGCTTCGCTGAGCGTCGACGCCGTCAACGAGCTGGGCCAGTTCCTGAACAACGCCGAAGTCGAAGTGACACGGATCGATCCACAACTCCATCGCGAAAAATCGCCCATGCGGCAAACCGCGCCCGGACGCTATGTCACGGAATTTGAAACGCCGAGATCCGGCGCGTATCACTTGGAAGTCGCGATCAAGCAGAACGATCAAGTCATTTATCGTCAGTCGCGCGGCATGATGGTCGGTTACAGCGACGAGTTGCGAATTCGACCGACCAACGAAACGCTGTTGCGTTCCATCGCCGAGACTTCGGGCGGGACGTACGCTCTAGAACCTGAAGAGATCTTCGATCGCCCGAACGAGACGGCGAACCGCCCGACGCCGTTGTGGCCTTACTTGCTGACTTCGGCACTCATTCTGTTCGTATTTGACGTTGCACTACGAAGAATCGACTTCAGTCTTCACTGGCCGTTTGCGCGAGCATCCGCATCACGTTGACTTGGAATCGCATTCATCGCGGTTGCAGGTCCAGATCCGTTGCGAGGTCATTCAGGTCCGGCTCGCGATCCAAAACAAGCGGCGATATTTCACCTCCCTTAAGTTGATCCATCCAACATCAAGGTTGCGAAACACTCGTCGACAATCGATAATCAACCACATCGGTCGAAGTCGCAATTCAACTTTCCCAGCTTAACCGTTCATTGCGACAGGTTGTCGGATGAAGTGTATGTTGGGTGACCAGAATGTGTAGAACAAAAGCATGAACACTACGGACTTTCGCGATCTGCCCGTTGCTGACAAACTACGACTTGTCACGGAACTTTGGAACGATATTGCTTCGTCTTCCGAACCAATTGTCGTTCCACCAGAGGTTCTCCGTGAGGCTTCACGTCGATCTGCGGAATTAGACGACAATCCGTCGCTGGCAATCGATGATGATGAATTGTGGCGGCGCGTTGATGGCTAAGAAGCGGCGTTACCACCCGTCGGTGGCCGAAGACTTATCCGCTGCTGTCAGCTACTACGACGATATTTCTGTTGACTTAGGAAAACGTTTCCGGGTCTCTGTTCGCAACCGGCTTCGTGTCATCTCGGATCGCCCGGAATCATTCGCACGCATCCATGACGAAATGCGTGCCACGATGACTGACCGATTTCCGTACGTCATCCTTTTTGAAGATCGTGCTGAGTTCGTTGCCATCCTCGGCATCTTCCATGCAGCATCCGACCAGCCGGGATGGTTCACGCGGTCGTTCTGACGCGCTCGTGGGCCGCCCAACAAGGCACGACCGCCGAGCGGAGTCACCTGCGGTGTTTCCCAACGGCCTCCCTCGCCATCGATTCTACTCGTCGTGTCGAATCTTCCAGGCGTGATAGAGCGAAGGCAAGTCGACGTGCGCCGCCTTGAGAACGAAAGTCATCGCGATCGCCTCGCAGTTCGTGGCTGTTACGGCAATCGCGGCGATGCGAATTGGCCACGACGACCAGCCTGCAAACAAAGCGACGGAGGCAACGCTAACGAGGAACCAACAGGTCTTCGCCGCCCGCGTGTGATAGCTTGGAAACGTGCCGAACTTAATCAGAGCCGCGATCACGCTGACGGCGTAGCTGGCGATGGCAACTCCCATCCAGGGCCATTGCAGGGCAATCGCTGCACTTTTCAGCCAGAGCAAGCCGAACAGCAAGGCCGTGTACAAGGACACATCGGCGACCGTATCGAACTTTGCCCCGAACTTCGTCTGCTGCTGTAGCAAGATCGCCAGCTTGCCATCCACCCAGTCGGTCATGAGGAGAAAGAACAGCAAGCCCGCAAAGATGTTCGTTGTCTGCCCAACCGCGAGTCCGATGAGCACGAAGGAGCCGACGAATCGAATCGCGCAGAGTGCGTTCGGTACGTTGATCAAACTAACTGCCGGCTCGTTGCTGGTGTGTTCCGATGGCGACTCGTCATTTGGCGGTGGCGACATTGCTGCACTCTATCCGTACAACCCATAGACGAAGTAGAAAAAGACCGGAGCCGTGAACGTGAGGCTATCGATTCGGTCTAGCATGCCGCCTTGGCCCGGCAGCAGCGAGCTGCTGTCTTTGATGCCAACATCTCGTTTGACGGCGGACATGGTGATGTCTCCGAAGAAACCACTGACCGCGATTGCGACTCCCGCCAATGCCGACCAGACAAATGGGAACCCCAACTCGATGCGAAGGCTTTCACGACTCGGGCCGGCATGTAACGGTGTAAGCAGTGGCGCGAACGCGATGGCCAGCAACACGGTCGTGCTGATTCCGAGCAACAGCCCTTCCCACGTCTTGTGCGGCGAGACTTGCGGCGTGACTTTGTGTCGCCCAAGCTGACGACCCCATAAGGCCTGTGCGATGTCATTGGACTCAGTCAGCAACACCAAGTAAAAAACCCAGCCCGCATTGCCAGCGACGGTATTGCTCGTTTCGGGCAAGGCCAGAAGCATTGCAGCGTGCGACAGGCAGAACACAAGCAACAGCAAACCCCACGTCGCGGTTGTCACTTCGAGCAAGAAGCCCTTTGTCTTTCCCGCTGCCGCCGTCGCTGCGGCGATGAGGAGCAGGCAGGCCACGGGCACGGTGATCCAGAACGGCTCTAACCATCCCAGCACGACCCACAGGTATTGCAAAGGTACAACTGCGAAGGGCCAGCGTTTAGCAACGCGGGTCAACCGCAAGTACTCGCGCAACCCCAGCCAACTCGCCGTAGCGAACAGCCCTGCGACAGCCAGTCGTCCCAGCAGCACCGCACCGCAAAAGAGCAGCACCAACACCCACCACGTCTTTAAGCTCGCGAAGCGATCGCGATTCTGCTCTGTCGGCGAAATCGTCAACCAGACAACACGCAGAATCGACCCCAGGAGCAGGCTGCCCAGCATCGCACCTACCGCCCAGAGCAAGTTGGGTTGGACACCGATGCGGTTGGCAAGGTCATTCATCGCGACAATTCTTCGAGGCCAGAAGGGCAACGCAAATCACAACTCACTCTATCACAGACGCTACACTTATGCCCGAGCCACTTGCATGTAACGCTTATCACGCATCGACGCGTTGACTCGCCCACTTCCGAGTACGATCATAGAGAGCATGACAAGAGAAGCCATCTTCGAGGCCAGCGTCGGATATTTCCTGAGCCCCATTGCGCAGTTGCTCAACGACGACAGCGTCACGGAAATCATGGTCAATCGTTTCGATCGCGTTTACATCGAACGTGCCGGACAGTTGCACGAGACGGATGCCCGGTTCGAGACCGAGGACGCACTGCTATCGGCGGTGCATAACATCGCTCAATGGGTTGGCCGAGAAGTCAATCTAGAGCATCCCATTCTCGACGCCCGGCTCCCGGACGGTTCTCGCGTCCACGCGATCATCCCGCCGGGTTGCCGCAGCGGAACTTGCTTGACGATCCGCAAGTTCAAGCTCGGTGGCTTGTCGCTCGACGATTTGATTCTGTTCGGGTCGTTGAACGAAGAGGCTCGCGAGTTTCTCGAAATCTGCGTTCGCCTGCGAAAGAATATCATCGTCTCGGGAGGAACCGGTACGGGAAAGACGTCCTTGCTCGGAGCTGTCTCGACCGCCGTCCCTGCCGAGGAACGGATCATCGTGATCGAGGATACGTCAGAGCTGAAGTTGCGTCAAAAGCACTGCGTCTATCTGGAAGTGCAGCGACCCGATCAATATGGACGCGGCGAGTTGACGATTCGCCAGCTGTTCGTCGCTTCGTTACGGATGCGACCGGATCGCATCATTGTCGGCGAGGTGCGAGGCGGCGAGGCGTTGGATATGCTGCAGGCGATGCTCAGCGGTCACTCGGGCAGCTTGACCACCGTGCATGCGAACTCGACGCGCGACGCCCTCGTGCGGCTGGAGACTCTGTCCATGATGTCGGATGTTGAGATCCCGGTTCATGTCGCGCGGGCTCAAGTCGCGTCGGCGATCCATTTGATCGTGCAATTGGATCGCTACTCGGAGGATGGTTCTCGCAAGATCAGTCGTATCACGGAAGTCATGGGGCTTGGCGAACAGGGGCAGTACAAAACGCAAGACATCTTCGAGTGCCATCTGACTGGCAAATCGAAAGACGGTCGGCTCGCCGCCAATCTCGCGTTTACCGGTCAGCCACCGACATTCGCGAAAGAACCACAACAACACGGCATGCAAGAGCGAGTTAAACACAGCAGGCAGGTGTGGCAATCGCGCGAGTGAACCAAACACGTGGAAGACTGTGCGCGACGATGGAGCGATGATGTCACTCGATTCTGGGCGTCGTCCGGAGCAACTCGTCAAACCGCTCTCGCGTTTGGTGCCGGTCACACCATTGCCGAATATACGAACATTTGTTCCGAAGCTAACGCATCAACGACCGCCAGAGTAACATCCTCAATCTTCAAATGGTTGCTCCTCTAAACTCCGCCGAAACGCAAGCCGCTGCCTCAATATCTCTGACACGCGACTTTCATCCGCATTCGGATACTGATTCCGTATCCCGGCTCGTGTCACTTCGCATGCGTACTCAAAGAGTCGTTGTCCAGCCAGAAGTTTCTCTTCCGGAGACATCCGGCGCGAACGAAGTATCCTTTCGCGCAAGAGCGAATCGACAAGCTGGGGCGATTGAGCAGACACGTTGGTCCTCATCCTCTTCATCCGTTACTACCGTAAGCTCTAAGTTTGGCAGACGGACATGAATCGTTGCAAGGCCGTCCGCTGGCGCGTCCGTACATTGAATAAGCGTTAGTGGGCTGGTAAATGGACTGAGTGGCCTAGTGTTAGTACGATGATGTTGCGAACCAAGCCACCCCGGCGCTAATTCGCTGGTGAGTTAAATCACGGGAGAAGTGCGGTGAACAAGTTGATGTGTTCCGTTTGTCTGGTGTTGCAAGTAACGGCCCAGGTCACCGCCAGCGACAATCGATCAACTGCCGATATTAAGGACGAGGTGCATCGGCTTGTCCGCCAGCTCGACGACAACGAACGATCCCAGCGCGAGGCCGCCGAAAAGTCCCTGGTCGAGCTCGGCGTGGAGGCACTCAACCTTTTGCCGCCGATCACACCCCGGACGCCCGCCGAAGTCAAAGAGCGTTTAGGGCGTGTCCGCAAGACGCTTGAGACCACAATCGCCGAATCGATTGCTCAGCCGAGCCTCGTCACACTCGCCGGTGAAATGTCGCTGACCGAAGCGCTGCAAGCGATGGAGCAACAAACCGGCAATCGTGTGACCGGCTACGAACGCCGCAGCGGAAAAGTAAAGGTCGCCTTTGACAAGACACCGTATTGGCAGGCGTTAGACGAAGTCCTTGATCAGGCAAATTTGAACATTAACGAATTTGGCGGTGAAGCGAGTTCGCTCGTTCTGACCGCGCGTCCCGAGGGCCAGGCTTCACGAACCGAAACGGGAGTGTATTCGGGCGTCTTTCGGTTGGAGGCCTTACGCCTGGAATCGCGCCGCGATCTGCGGAACCCGACCGTCAACGGAATGAGACTTTCGCTGGGCGTGACCTGGGAACCGCGGGTTGCCCCGATCGGCCTGCGTCAACAACTGAGCGAGATCACCGTTGTGGATGATCGCGGCGAAGCGCTTTCCGTTGCCGGTAATCAGGGAGCCTTGAATGCTTCGGCGGAGCTCGGCATGTCGGCGATCGAATTCGGCATTCCGCTGCCTTTGGTCAGTCGAGAAGCGAAGCGAATCGCTTTGCTCAAGGGTCGATTCACCGCGTTAATACCCGGCCGTGTCGAGTCGTTTGAGTTTGCGGATCTCGGGACCGCTCGCGACGTCGAACAAGCGCGCGCCGGCGTAGTTGTCACGTTCGAGCGACTCAGGCAGAATGTCGACTTGTATGAATTGCGGATGGCGCTACGATTCGACGATGCGGCGAATGCCTTGGAGTCGCATCGCGGTTGGGTCTATCAGAACGAAGCGTACCTGACCGACAAGGATGGGAAGAAGTTGGAGAATGTTGGGTTTCAAGCGACGCGTCAGGAGACGAACGAAGTCGGCGTTGCTTATCTGTTTGATTTGCCAGACGGTCCAGAAGGGTGCAAGTTCGTGTACAAGACGCCTGCTCTCGTGTTGCAGCTGCCTGTCGAGTACGAATTGAAAGACATCGAACTGCCGTGAAATATCTTATCGTGTCGACGTGGCCTCGCCGATGGATGGCTGTCATCGGTCTGTGTGTGTGTTGTTCTCTAGTTGACGTGATCGGGCGTACGCAGGAACCACCCGCAGAACCGGCGATTGCCGCCACCGTCAATGGTGTGCCGATTCTGGTTAGTGAAGTCGAACGCGAAATGCAAATCGCGCTCGGCTCGCGCGAGATCGATGCCACCGCAAAGCCTTACTTCCAAGCAAAAACGCTGGCCCAACTGATCGATCGCGAATTGATCGTCCAGTGGCTTCGAGCGACATCGCGCGGGGCCTCCGCTGCGGAGATCGACTTGGAAGTCAGTCGCTTGGAGCAGCGGCTACAGCCTCGCGACATTACACTTGCAGCCTACCTTGCGTCGCGTCAGATCACCGAAGCCGAGATGAGACGGCTCCTGGAGTGGCAAATTGGCTGGCGCAAATTTCTGGCCCGCTACCTCACCGATGCCAATCTCGAAAAGCATTTTGATGAGCATCGGCGTGAGTTTGATGGTACGCGGATTCGCGTCGCGCATATCTTGTTCAAGGTGGAAGGCAAAGATGCTGCCGCCGTCGAGCAAGCTGTAAAGCAGGCAACTGAGCTTCGCGAATCGATCGTGAGCGGCACGACTACTTTCGAGGAGGCGGCGAAACTCCACTCCACTGCACCGACAAGCGCCAAGGGCGGCGATATCGGCTTCATCGAACGGCATAAGCCGATGCACGAGGCGTTCTCTCGCGTGGCGTTCGCCCTCAACAAAACCGAAGTCAGCCTACCTGTCGTCACACCATTTGGCGTTCATCTCATTCGTTGCCATGAAATAGAACCAGGGCAGCGCACGTGGCAAGAGGCGCGCGACGAGTTAACAACTGCCGTGACGCTTTATCTTTTCAATTGGGCGGCTGAGAAAGAACGACCGAAGGCGGAGATTCGGTATACGAAAGCATTGCCACACTTCGTAACGGGGAGTGAAGTGTTGGCTGAGTAACGCCGGTCGCTCGGATCGCCTGGCCTCTGGCGGCGCGTTAAACATTAGAAATCACCAATACGCTGGCCGTCGCTGCGCGTGATAAGGTTCCGTAGCAAGTTCGGATCAATCGAATCAGCGATGAATCTCACCGAACCATCTGCGAGAGAAACCATGACACCACCGGGATGGTTACTCCCCGGCTCGGTCGGGCCAGCATTGATCGCCATCTGCATTTGGTCGAGCGACAAATCGGTGGGCTCCATCCACGGAACTTGTTGACCTTCGACTTCAACGACCAGGATCGTATTCGAGGTTCCGTCCAGGATATCTCGAAACGAGCAGGGCGTCCCGCCATCGAAGATCGCCCCCTGTCCGACGATCACCATATAGTTTGTGTGCGGCGAAGTTCCATCAGAACTGGAAGGACACGTGTACAGAGGGATGACCGTGTCGGCGATGTGTTGGTTCTCGGGTGCATCCCACGGTTTGTCGAGGTCGATTTGGTTGTATAGCGGCGCTTGATCGAGGAACGGCAGGAGCAGCGTTCGCCAGCTGTGCAGCTTATTGCCGTCCACGTCGACCGTATACGCGGGTGGGAACGCCTTATACGTGTCGTGATAGTTGTGCATCGCCAGTGCGACTTGCTTGAGATTGTTCGAGCATTGCATTCGGCGAGCAGCTTCGCGAGCGGCTTGAACTGCTGGCAGCAACAGCGCGACGAGCACGCCTCCAACCGTCACGGTCCCAATCACCGCGATCAGCACAACAACCAGAATGATCGTACCAGTAGAAGAAGACGATCGAGTCGGAGCGGCTGCCGGTTTCCCCTGGTAGACGCCGGCGTATGGGATTTGAATCGTGTTGCCACAGGACTTGCACGGCCCGCTTTGGCCCGCGTACTGATCTGCGACTTGGGTCGAAATACCGCAATGAGGACAATTGAACGAGATAGGCATCGTCGGGACTCCTTCAGAAAGACGTGCGGCGGGCGCAGGCAGTGCTGTGCGAGTCTGCGTACTTCGCACTTTATCCGCTTATCTTGGGGTTGAATAGCAGAAGTTGCAAAAACTGGCTCGATCCGCTGCCAGAGGATATCTGTAGCACGGTTCGTGAAAAAGCTGCTTGCTTTGGGATGAGCGGGGTAATTCACGTTTGCGAACGCCGCAGGAGTCACATTTCTTCAGGAACCGATACGCGAGTCAGATAGACCAGCGCCAAATAGTCGTAAAGTGCATGAGCAACTAGCGGAGCGAGCAAGTTGCCGGTTAGCAGAAAGAGTCCGCCGAAGTAAGCGCCGGCAATCGTCGCGAGGACGGCGTAAGTTGGCGTGAGCCAGTGGCAAGCACCGAACAAGATCGAAACAACGACGATGGCGGCGGCAATCCCAGCCGATCCGCCGATGCTCTCTGCAATCCCTGTCTGTAGCAAACCTCGAAACAACATCTCCTCACCAAAACCCGCCGCGAACGAGATTGCAGCCAGCTCGAATAGCGACAGCGGTGCAAACAAGGGTGCCACTCGCTCGGCGACAAAGCCACGAATCCGCACCAAGGGCTGGAATTGAAGTTGATTGATCAGCAGCAACCCGATCAACAGTGGTAGCGTTGCCACAACTCCCCAGAATATTGCCAGCAGGTGATTGTTGAGCGAGCCGGCCGTTACGGGGACGGTTGCCAGCGGGTCGACGCCAACCACCCAGCCAACCAGTAGTGCCCCAACACCGAGCGATGTCTCGAAGAAGAAGGCGGTCCGGACGAACGAATCGGTTGTGTTTGAAGTTTGTGTCACGGATTAAGCTGGTTGCGACGAGCGATGTCTAGTGGTTCATTGACGGTCTGAATCCTCGCTGCTAGACTTTGCGGCTTATCTGCGCCACGCAGCCTGCCGCCAAGGGACTCTATCACTAATTCCGTTGGCGGAGAATCGGTTGTCAGGCGAATGTATCCCAGTTCCGCCGATAGTTCGATTTTCAATCTAAAAGGCTGCGGACGTTAGCTCGCGGCATTTCGGAACTGTCTTCAACACATGACAAAACAACGCATTCTCTCAACAGAAGGTACTCGATAATGGCGAAGAAATCTTCCGACAAGATGGTTTACTACTTTGGGCAGACGCGCTGCGACGGTCGCGGCAAATCCAAGTTGCTGCTCGGCGGTAAGGGTTTGAACCTGGCCGAGATGACAGCCATCGGGTTACCGGTTCCTCCTGGCCTAACGATCACGACCGAAGTCTGTGCCAATTACTACAAAGAAGGATGCCAGTTGCCGAAAGGCCTGATGGAAGAAGTTCACGCCGGTGTGAAGACGCTCGAAAAGGAGCTGGGCAAGAAGTTTGGCGATGACAAGTCGCCGCTGCTGTTCTCCGTTCGATCGGGCGCTGCCGCGTCGATGCCAGGCATGATGGACACGGTGCTCAATCTGGGCATGACCGACACATCGGTCGAGGCTTTGGCAGCCGCGACAGGCAATCCGCGATTTGCCTACGACGCCTATCGTCGCTTGATCAACATGTTTGGCGACGTCGTGATGGAAGTCCACCACGATCATTACGAAGCCGAGTTCGTCAAAATCAAGAAGAAGTACATAGCGGCACTCGACACCGACGTGCCTGCCGAAGGCTTGAAGGAGTTGTGCGAGGCCTACAAGAAGGTCTACAAGAAGTACACCAAGGAAGATTTTCCACAGGATCCATTCAAGCAATTGGCCCTGGCCATCGAAGCGGTCTTCAAGAGCTGGCAGACGCCGCGTGCGATTCGCTATCGCGAAGTCGAGGGCATCTTCGGCCTGGCGGGTACGGCGGTGAATGTGCAGTCGATGGCCTATGGCAACATGGGCGAAGACAGTGGTACGGGCGTCGCGTTCACTCGCAATCCGTCCACCGGCGAGAATAAGTTCTACGGCGAATTCCTCATCAACGCCCAAGGCGAAGACGTGGTCGCCGGTATCCGCACGCCACAGCCGGTCGACGAGATGCCACACTGGTCCACCGAAGCGCTGCCGACGCTCGGTAAGACTGTCTACAAGCAACTCCTGGA
>CAUJKL010000632.1 GCA_963204995.1 Planctomycetota bacterium
TTCCATTGAGGTATGGTGAAGCGACCACCCTGTCTGCCGCGAGCCTGACGCTTCATCGCTTCCGGCGGTGCCAACCCGAGCATCAGAATCGGATAGTTGCGGCGATCGAACAGCGTCGAGGTCGAGATCCAATTCTCGCCACCGTCCCAGCCCTTGACGCTGGGCGGTGCGAACAACTCCTGTCCCATTTGGCCGGCGACGCCAGCATAGAGGGGCGAGGTGCCGGGATCCAACTCCAACAATCGCAGTGTTCGCACCACGAGTTGCACCGGACTTTGGATTTGGGAGCCGCGTGACCGCTGTGAATAGAACTCGCTGCTGCGAAACAACTCGGCAAGCACCGGCTGGATCTCAAAGTCGTGCTCTCGGAAGGTTGCCGCCAGCGACTCGATGACCTCGTCCGACGGATCTTCATGTGCAAAGTAGACGAACATCTTGCGGACAACGAACCGCGAAGCCGCTGGTTGTTCAAAAATGATATCGATCACTTCGTCACCGGTGAAACGACCTTTCTGACCGAGAAACGTCTTCTCGCCTGGGTCGTGTTGAAAACGGGCGAACACGAATTCATTGCCGCGTAACGTCCAGCCGGTCAGCGCTCGAGCGGCTTCTTTGATGTCTTCTTCGGTGTAGTTTCCCACGCCCAGAGTGAATAGCTCCATGAGTTCGCGGGCAAAGTTTTCGTTGGGCCGGTTGCGGTTGTTGGTGTTGTTATCCAAGTACTCGAGCATCGCGGGATCTTGGGCGACCGCAGTGACCAGTTCCTTGAAGTTGCCGAACGCGTTCTCCCGCAGTGTCTGGTTTTGTAGATACATGTGGTAAGAGTTGCGCACGTCGACTTGCGAAGTTGCGAAATGCCCGTGCCAAAACAGGGTCATCTTTTCTTCGAGAGGACGTGGCGTGAGTACCATCCGCTGCAGCCACCAGGCTCGCAGTCGCTGGAACTGCTGCTGGTCCTTTTGCCGATGCTCGCGAGTCAGCTTCTGACGCTCCTCGCTCGACAGCCCCATGAATTGCATAGGCCCCGGCCGCTGCATGATCGTGGCCTGGAAGTCGCCCACGGGATCATCGCCGCCGGTCTGCAACAAACGATCCACTGCTCCATCGAGCCCCAACTTGACGAGTTGATCGATTTCTCGCGGCGTCCCGCCAAACCCGGCACGGCTGAGCAAGTGAGCCGCCGCAGCCCGATCGAAATCGGCGGGAGCAAGCTGATCCAAGTTTGCCGGACGTTTGGGCGCAGCCTCAAGAGAGAGGGACGCCCCTGTTGCCAACGCGACTAAGAATACAACGCCAAGTCGCAGGCTCCGACTAACGTACTGCCCGATCCGGAGGGATCGACTCACCTGGGTTAAACTCTTCATTCCCGCCACTGCTCGCATCGGAAAGCCTCCTCGTCAAATGCCGCGACGAACGGTTGGACCAAGCCGCCCAATACGTTACGTCGATTAAGTGCGATTACAAAACTCTACTTTATTTCTGTTCATAGATAGAAAACCCCGCCTGCCTGGAGAAGTTTCGTCGTGTCGCGGTCATTTTTCTGGGCAACTCAACGTTTCTTGACCGTTATGGCGATTCCCGCTGCATGCATATTCAGGAATACTGTCTCCAGGGCAGGATCAGTGGTGATGGCCTTGATATACTCCGGCGAAGGGGCAGGGCGATGCATGTTGTGCCCAATGATCAGCCCGCCGGGACGCACGAGCGGCAGGAGTTTCGTCAAATAGTCGGGATAGCCCGGCTTGTCCGCATCAATGAACAGAATGTCAATTGGCTCCTTCAACTGCTTGACGGTCTCGTGTGCGTCGCCTTCAACCAGCGTCACCAGTTCTGCGACACCCGCCCGCTTAAAATTTCCGCGAGCTAATTCAGCCCGCTTCGCATCGAGTTCGTGGGTGATGAGCTGGCCTCCCGTTTTTCGCAAGGCCAGACAGAACCAGATGCCGGAGTAGCCATTCGAAGTTCCAATCTCGACGACACGTTTCGCGCCGATCGACTCAGTCAGCAACCGCAACAAACGGCCATCGTCCAACGGAACGTTCATCATGCCTTGCCGGTCGTTCCTGTCCAAATCGTCCAACACGCTCAAAATCTTGGCTTCCTCGTCAGACTGGGGCAGCAGCGGATTCTCGATGGTCGCAATGGCTGGCGCCGCAGGTTGTGCCTGCTGTGCGATCGCGCCGCTTCCGAACGAGGCGACAGCGAGCCCTATCACCACTCCGCGGATCAGGAATCCTGTCGATGCTTGTGTTACGTCGATGGTTCGCGTGAGGATGCAATGCATGGTATGTCTCCTAAACACTAAGACCTTGTCGTGCTGATGGTAAGTCGTGCCGGCTATATAACACGACAACGGCGGTTTAGTATAATGCCCGAGAATTCCTGTCGGCAATATACCGATCGCGGTTAGGGTTGTCGCAACTTGGCGACTCCGTTGGCAACTCCGACTGCGTCCAAATCCAAACCGACCCGGTAACTTCGAGCATCAAAAACATGGCAACGATATCAACGCTGTTAATCGTCTTCGCCTCAACGGTGGTTGTGGCGGACTTGCCGATCAACCCAGTTCCCCGCCAAGTGCGCGGCGAGACGGTGGCCGAATGGACGTTCGACATGGGTAACCAGGGTTGGAAGGCCCAGCATGATTGCACGGTCTCGTCCACCGATGGTGTGCTACACATAGCCGCCGTGGGTGACGATCCGTACTTGCATGGCAAGGTCGATGTGCCGGGCGGCCAGTATGTCCTGCGGATGAGAGCCAAGTGCCGAACCGCGGGCAATGGCAGCGTCTATTGGGCAACCGACCAGTCGTCGTGGGGCGAAGACAAGTCGAATCAGTTTCGATTGAAGCACGATGGCCAGTGGCGGGAGTACGAAGTTCGTTTCTCGATGTCGGGGCGACTGACGCATTTACGAATCGATCCGGGTGCCGCACCTGGAGAGTGTGAGATCGATTGGATTCGGCTAGTCCACGAGGAACTTCATCCGTTGACGATTGAGCGGGTTGAAGCATCCGCAGACCACGTTCGTTTTCATGTGAAAAACAATGGTTCTACGCCCATCACGTTCTTCGCGTCCAGCGAGTCACATCACCTCGACAGTCAATCGAGCCTGGTGATCGAGCGGCCCATGCCAAAACGTCGGCCTTTGGAAGCCTGCTCGTTGGAACTGCAAGTGGAAGGTTGGCCGATGCTACGACGTGGCATCTTCGTGCATCATCCGGGTGTTGATACCGATTGGATCGATCGACCACTAGGCGAGTACACGCTGCGCGTCGCGCCTGACGGTTCCGTGGCGCGTATCGAGCGGCAAGGAAAGCTCGTCTCTGTCATCGGGCCGTTGGTCCATGTGGATGGAAAGGTTCCGCGACTGAAACTTGTTTCCCAAGAACCAGTCCTGCGTTTCCAGGGAGAAGAGCTTTCCCTAACGGTTTCGACGAAGGAAAACGAGCTATCCGTTTCCATCACGAGTCAGCATCCATGCACGGGACCGGTCGTCCGCCACCTCGGTTCGTTGGAACAAGGATTGCTGGCGGGGCTGGAATACTTGGGGCGCGGCGAGCGGAGTTCGTCGACGCTGGACGTGGAGACCGAAGAACATTTGCGATTTGCTCCCGATCCGCTCGAAGTCACGCTGCCGCTGATGACTTACGCGACCGATCGAGCAACCGTGGCCATGACATGGGACGACATGGAGCTGCAGCCATTGTTTGCCACTCCGAACTTCTTCGACGGTTCGGACGAACACTACATGGCTTTGCAAGGGATGAAGATCGAGGCCACGATTCGCGTGGACCGTGCCTCCGTCGAGGAATCGGTCGCCTGGTGCGTCAAGAGCCGCTGCCTGCCACCGCTTCCTACGCCACCCCGGAGCGTCGAGCAACAATGGAGTCTGTGCATGCAAGCTCTGAACGGTCCGCTGAAGACGGAGGCGGGATGGGGCCACTGTATCGAGCCCAGATGGGCACGGCACCCCTATGGTGACATGGCGTCCACCGTCTGGCGACTGACGGGTTCGATACCGGAATTTCCTGAGTTCGTTCCGGGTGGTGCCCATATCGACAACGACGCGATTTTCTTTGTGACCGGGCGGGCCGAACAGTGGCTGCAACACAAGTCACGCCAGATGGAAGCAATCTTGAATCGTCAGCAAGCGGATGGATCGTTTCGTTATCAGGGCCAGTACGCCCGCGGCCATTTCGAGGATACGGCCAGCGGCATCTGCGCACAACCAGCAGCAGATCTGTTGGAGTACGCGTGGCTCACCGGTGACCGCCGAGCACTCGAAGCCGGTGTCCGCACGTTGGAATACATGAAACGCTTTCGCACGCCGCGAGGCGCACAAACCTGGGAAGTCCCGCTGCACACGCCCGACTTGTTGGCATCGGCCCACCTGGTGCAAGCCTACGTACGCGGATACGAACTAACCGACAACCGAGAGTACCTCGAACATGCTCGCAAATGGGCTCTGTCGGGTGTGCCGTTCGTTTATCTGTGGCAGCGTCATCCGATCATGGCCTACGCCACGCCTCCGGTGTATGGAGCGACCAATTGGCAACGGCCCATGTGGATTGGCTTCCCGGTGCAGTGGGTTGGCGGCGTTTACGCTTATGCGTTGGCAGGACTTGCCGCTCATGACGAGACGCTGGATTGGCGGCAGATCGCACGCGGGATCTTGATCGCCGCCGAACAGATGCAGTACCCGGATGGACCCAACGCGGGGTTGCTGCCCGATGCCTTTGTGCTCGAATCTCAAGCGCGAGTTCCGGCCAACATCAATCCCTGTGCCTTGGTCAGCTTGCGGCTGGTCTTGGACGGGCAACTCGACTCACTGGCCGTGGCCCGTGACGGCGACCACCGCGTTGTCGCACCGTTTCCTGTGACACTGCAAGACGGTCGCGCTCACATCCGCGCCCAGGCGGGTGTCCATTATCAGATCATCGTGGACGGCAAGCGAGTCGCTGATGTCCAGTCGCAAGGCGACGACGTCGTGGCAGTGCCATAGCAAGTGAATCACCAATCTTGGACGGCGTTCGTTACACGCAGCCGAAGCTAACAACGCTATTTGTTGGCGATCCAGCCACGCTGGTGACCGGGGTTGCGGATCTGATGAGGAGCTAATACCGATTCCACCCTGCTGCCCTCGCCTCGCTGGGAGTAAACATCCAGTCGGCCGTGATTGTCGTGGAAGTTTTCACGTCCACCGAGTAACTACCCTCGTCATCTCCCAGCATTGTTTCACCAGTTTTCTTCTCGGCGCCACCAAAGGGGTCAGGACTCATTGATCAGTCAACTATGAGCCTGACCCTGGTTTGTCTCTTGATTTGTTCGGCTCGATACTAACCGACTACCGCCTCGACGTCTCCCATCGCTGAGGTGTTCAACGCGTCGTCGCGGCTGGGTGGCACTGGTGCCAAAGCGTGTGGCACTGGCTGTGCCAGTGCTTTCCGATCGAAGAGCGTGACTTCATTTGTCGAACGACGTTTCCAACAGCAACTCCATTGACGTTACTGTCGTCCGTCGAGGCACTCGGTCTCATGGCACAATTAGCGCCGATCGGCACTGGCAGAGCCAGTGGCACACCGGTGAACGAAAAAGTCTGGCCTGCTCATCTTTGTTTCCTTCGTGGCCTTCTGTTCACAAACGCCCTACAAAAGTTTCTCAAGATGCACTGCGACGCATTCCGTCAGCGCGGATGGGTTGTATCCACCCTCAAGCACACTCACAACTCTTCCTTCTGCATGCGTGTTGGCGATGTCGAGAACTAGTTGAGTGAGCGGCACGAAGTCTTCGCTTTCTAATCCGAGTGACCCGATGAGATCGGAGCCGTGGCTGTCGAAACCCGCGCTGATGATTATGAGTTGCGGTTTGATCTTGTCCGCGAATCGTTCCAGCTGCGCACCAACACCGGCGACGTAGTCTTCACGCGAGATCCCGAATTTGATCGGCAGATTGTATGTCGTTCCCAACCCTTCTCCCGCACCCGTCTCGTCCGACGCACCGGTTCCTGGATAGAAGGGATACCGATGTGCCGAGAAAAAGCCGACCTGCGAGTTTTTCCAGAAGATGGCTTGCGTCCCGTTACCGTGATGGACGTCCCAGTCGACAATCAGGACTCGTTGCAATTCGAACTCATCAATCGCCAGCCGCGCACCGGTCGCCACGTTGTTGAACAAGCAGAACCCCATCGGATTATCGGCCAGCGCGTGGTGACCGGGTGGTCGCACCAGACACAAGGCTCGCTGCTGGTGGCCTCGAACCACTCGCGTTACCGCATCGCAAACCGCACCTGCCGCCATTAAGGCGACATCGTAGGACTTGGGCGACACGACGGTATCCACTTCAATCTGTCCGCCTCCTCGCTGGGCGAACGCCTTCACGGCGTCGACGTGTTGCGATGTGTGGACTCGGCACAGTCGCTCGATCGAGACGGGTTCCCAGGCCACTCGTTCGCACCGCGCACTCAAGCCGCTGGCATCGAGATGCTTGATCAGCGGGCGAAGGCGTCCGGCATTTTCGGGATGACGCCCCGTGTCGTGTTCCAAAAACAATGGATCGTAGTAGAGAAGTGTCATGGTTGAACGTTAAACCTTTTGGGTGTGAGTAGTATTACGGAGTTGGCCACGAAAAACACGAAGAGCCACAAAAAACTGCGCGCGGCAATTCGTTATCCGCTTTTCGTGCCTTCTTGTGTTTTTCGTTGCCGATCTTACCCTACGAGGTTGCTGCTATGTTAATCGAACTGTCGTCTCAAGGTGAGTCGACCAGCACTTTCATTCCGAGCTGTTTCTTGAGTTGCGAGACTTGTGCGGGCGTGAATTGTCCGGTTGCGATGTGCAACTTGCTGACACTCGGCATCCCGCTGGTGATCAACCCGTTGAAAGTGATCTTTGTGTCACGAATATCGAGGTCGGTGATCGCGAGCTGAGCGAAGTGTGGAAGGCACGCGTCGGTGACCCCAGTGTGGGCCAATGACAGCTCGCCGAACGCGCCGATCGACCTCAGCGAGGCGACGCCTTGGTCGTCGATCAAGGTTCGATCCAGGATCAAGTCCAGCGATCTCGACCTCGCTTGCCAGTTCGTGAAGCCGACTCCCGTAACGCGGGTACAGGAAAGATCGATCGTATACAGCGATGTGCTGTGACCTAGAACACGAACGCCCTCGTCGTCGATTGCCGTGTCGCTCAGATCCAAGTGATACAGTGACTTCATCCGTGATAGTTCTGACAGAGAGGCATTCGTGATCTTCGTGTTACGCAGCGATAAAGACGTTAACGCGGCGAGCTTGGCGATCGATGGCATCGCGGCATCATTTGCCTTCGTATCCGAAAGATTGAGATTCAGCAGGACGGGCAGGTACGGGAAGTTGCGATGACTGCGACGATCGAAAAGATGTCGGCCAATCGCCATGGTTGACCTGCCGATGGAGTCTCGCCTTGGTTCACCAGTCGCCAACCAAAGAACTGCCGGAAGATGTACAGCGGACTCACCGCTGCGAGCGACAAGGCTGGAAGTAGGGCAATGCTTGCGGCAAAGTCTTGATCGAACTCGTTCACTAACAAAGATCCGCAGAGAACGGCTCCGTATCCGGCAGCGGCAAGTCCCAGACCAAACAGATACGCTCCAAACCAAGTGCGTTTCGCGAACCCGCTGAGCAGCGCGACGAAGCAGCACTGGCCTGCGACCGCTCCAGCGAAGAAGAAGACCATTTGAATCTCCTTCTCGAAGCTCAAGAAGTCGATCCAATCCAGCAGTGGCGGCATCAAGAAGTCGAACAACAGCGCCAACGCGACGAACAACCACATCAGCCGCGAGCGAGGTCGCTCCTTCATCGCGAGCTCGCTTACTAATACAAGGCCGTTGATAACTTGCGTCGATAAGTGGTCGTTAGATCAGAGTCACCGGGCAGGACGCGAAAGATGTCGACCATCACTTGCCGCGCGGCGTCCCCCACGCCCTTCTTATCCTTCTCGACGATCGCCAGACATGCTTGGAGAGCTTCTTCGTAATGCTGTGCGCCCGCCAAAGCTTCGGCCAACTGCAATTGCAGACCAAGATTATCTGGATCGGCGGCGGCATCTTGCTTCAGGCCATCGAGGTCAACGCCCTCCATGCTGCGAAGGTCGAGAGCCGCTTTGACCTTCTCGGCTTCTGGTTCCAAGAAGCCTCGCTTCTCCAACTCGCTGATGATGTGCTGGCAATCCTCGAAGCGATCCTGAGCAAACAGCGTGCGAGCCAGACCGATCTGGAATTCGGAATTGTTGGGCGCTTGCTCGGCGAGAGCTCGATACTTGGCTTCGGCAGCCGCCGGAGCCGATTCTTCCAGTCGTTTGGCCTCGAAGAACGTGTTTACTGTGAACAGGCGATCGAGCCAGCCGCGAATCTGTGCCTCGGGCAAAGCACCGGTAAAGAAGTCCACGACTTCCCCGCCGATCACTGCGTAGACGGCTGGTATGCCTTGCACGTTGAACTTGGCGGCAGCGTCGGGAACTTCTTCGGTGTTGGCCTTGACGAGAATAAACTTGCCGTCGAATTCAGTGGCCAAGGCCTCCAAGGTCGGTGCCAAGGCTCGACAGGGCGCACACCAAGCCGCCCAGAAATCGACGACGACGGGAGCTTCGTGGGACCGTTCAAAAACATCCTTCTCGAACGTCTCAGGTGTCGTGTTGATGATCCAAGAGGATGGCGTGTGTTGTTCTTCGCTCATAATAATTTCCAACTAAAACAGCTTTCGCGGATGGGAACGTACGGGGTCGGGAGTCTTTTTCGGCCAATGCGTTTTCTAATGGTAAAGGAGTTGGCCGAAAAAGACTCCCGACCCCTTCACCGATCGCATTCAATAAGCCGTGAAGCCGGGCACAATCATTCGTGTGGGTCGTCGATCGGTGACGTCGTGGGACAGCAGTTTACCATTGCCGACGACGTAAGTACTAAAGTCAGCCACGACAAGATTGTACGTCTGAGCCTCGCTACCACTCTCGACGGCCATCACTGGGACCGCACCTTCGATCGCGTGCAACGAGTATCCCGACTCCAATTCGCGAGCCTTGCACCATCCCTGGCCTGACACCCAGAACAAATGACCGCCGCTGGTCTCGAACGTCTCGTTGCCGACGCGAATCTTGATCAAGTGCTCCATTGGACGAATGGTCGTTCGCAATACGGGCTTGTAGGCCAACTCGCCCGTTTCGATGTCTTGCGACAAGACGACATCGCCCGCGCGGATCGTTTCGATTGGCATCATGCCTGAACTTGTCCAGACGGGCGTCCCGGCGGCGAAGCATTCGCCGCGCTGACGTTGCGGTGAAGCATTCGGCTGCGATCCACTAGAAGC
>CAUJKL010000633.1 GCA_963204995.1 Planctomycetota bacterium
TGTCCAGCAGTGCTTACCCGCCACGGAGCACTGCTGGACGAGCCAGCAGTGGCACCCCGAAGTGTAGCTTTGACAAGGTACGAGAATCGTCTTCGTGGACCATACCGATCACGCGAATAGCTCTGCAATCGGCTGGCCCATGTCCGTGATGGGGACAGGTCGGTCGTTGTCGTAAAGATTCTTGTGATAGTCGATCGCCAGCGATGCGAAGATGGTGGCGAAGAAGTCCGGAACGCTGACTGGATTGGCAACGATCTTCTTTGACAGTTCGTCGGTTTCCCCCCACGCTCCTCGATGCGACAGGCCGCCACCAGCAAGGACGCAAGTAAATGCGGACCCTTGGTGTCCGCGACCTCCCGCACTGTCGAATTCCGGCGGACGACCAAACTCGGTGGTGATAACAATCAGCGTCTTGTCGAGCAATCTCTTCTCTTCCAGATCAGTGATCAGCGCCGCGACAGCCGTATCGAGTTCCTGAATCAACTTGTGCTGCTGCAAAATGCCTTCGTTGTGGACGTCCCAGCCTGCACCGTTCAAGAAGTTCAGGTTGTGTGAGACTTCGGTAAAGCGAACACCGCGTTCGACGAGTCGGCGACTGAGCAAACACCGCTGGCCGAACTCGCCGCCATATCGCGTTCGCAGATCGGCAGGCTCTTTGTCCAGCTGAAAGACTTGCGTGAACTCGGGGCCGCTCAACTTCAGGCTCTGCGCGATTGCGGCTTCATAATCGATCAATCGCGAGTCGTCGGTCGTCTTGGCGTTTCGTTGCAGTACGGACAGAAACGATTCCCGTCGCGATTGCCTGGCGGGTGTGATCCCGTCGGCGCGCGAAAGTCCAGCCGGTCCTTGGCTCGTATCGGTCAGATAGAGATAGCCGTCGCGGGCACCAAGAAATCCTGGCCCGCGCGTGACATTCGGATAACCAATCAAGACATAAGGCGGTGCCCCATCAACCGCTGCGCCTCGCTCATGCGCGACCAGCGACCCCAGCGACGGATAGGTCACAGTCCCGCTGATGGCTCGTCCCGTGTGCATGCGGTTCGTGGCCGCCGCATGTTCGTCGATGACTTCATGATTCACGGTTCGCACGGCGGTCACTCGATCCATCAACGGGGCCAGCGTTTTCAAGTGCTCGCACAATCGCACGCCGGGAACCGCTGTATCGATCGCTTCATAGTACGAACCGGCGATGTTCTTCTTCGGGTCGCCTTTGCGTTTCGGATCGAACGTATCGATCTGACCCATTCCACCGCCCAGCCAAATCGAAATTACATGCTCCGCTTTGCCTTGCAGCAACTCCGTGGTTGAATCGGCCACGACTGATCTCGGCAAGGCAAGCCCACCAGCGAGAGCAGCAACCGTTGCCAAGCACTCACGACGATTGATTGATGTTGTAGAATTCATGATTGACTCGCTGTCGCTAATTCGTGACGTTTCGTTGGTTGGCAGAACGATGCTACGGCATCCAAACAAATTCGCTGTGATTGATCAGACTCCAAACGACGTCCTCATAGACTTCACGCCAATCCGCCCGCAGGCGAGGGTCCGCGGGCGGGCCTTGTCGAACTCGGCGTTCTATTTCTTGTTGGATCGTGTTGGCTTCGGATTGCAGGTGATTGAACCAGGTGACCAGCGGCAGCGGCGGCAACTCCACCGGCAACTCGATTTCGTCCGCCGGCAATAGTCGGGTATCGAACCCTTCCGTAAGTGCCGCAGTAAATGCTGACGCTTCATCCACGCTGGGCCGACGGCTCAGAACGCGAAGGAATAATGTTTCAGTCAACCAACCCGGCGATTTCGCATCGACAGCAAGTTGCGCCAGCTCGCTGTCTTGGGAAGCTCGCGTTAGAGTCAGCGTGAGCGTGCCGTTGGCAAGTACTCCCGGTTGAAGCACATTCGGCTCAGACTCACGCTCGGTGATCGGCTTCTGACGCGAACCCGTCCAGCCGAACGCTTCCAATACATCCGCCAAGACTCGGGCACGAGGAAGCGACAAACTTGGGCGATCTCGTTCGTTGTTCAAACTGGCAAACATCCAGGCCCGGCTGGGAAGGCCGAGCGTCAAGCGATTGCTGATCGGACGCCGACCGTCATGCACAAACGTCAGCTCCTCGACATTCATCGTCGATCCCGTCACCGTATGCAATGAATCCACGATTTGTTCGGCAGTCAGTCGCCGACGCTCCGGCGCGTTGAAAAACCGCAGTTCGGAATCCGCAGCCAGATTGCGACCGGTGGCTTCGCGCTGATAAATCTGCGACGAGAGGATCAGTCGCAGAACGTGATTGACATCGTAATCGTGCGCCACCAATTGATGTGCCAGCCAATCAAGTAACTCTGGATGGCTGGCCGTGCGGCCTTCCCAATCATGGACCGGTTCGACGATGCCGGCACCGATCAGCTGCTGCCACAGGCGATTCACGATGACGCCGGCAAAGCGAGTGTTCTGCGGTGCGGTGATCAACGCGGCGAGTCGTTCGCGCGAATCCTCGGGGCGATGCATGAGTTGATCGATGGCGGAACCGTCTTCGATGCCAGTAACTTCCGCGAACGGCCACTTCGCCGCGACGGGCTCGCTGGGCTTCAGCGTAACGCGAATCAACGAGTCGCGTTGCTGTTTCTCGAAGAAGGCATCGGGCACGCGACTTGTGCTGGGCACAGTGACCGGCTTCCGCTCGAACATCGCGGCCAGCGAAAACAGATCGCGTTGCGTGGTGCTGTGATAAGGTGAATCGTGGCAGCGGGCACATTGCAACTCGATGCCCAAGAACGCAGAAGCAACGATGTGTCCCTTGGCAGCGAAGGGAGCGTCATTCTCGGCCGCCATGGCAAACCCGGCGCTCCCACCTTCGTGCTGGCCACCGCGCATCAAAATCAACTCGGTGACCATGCGATCCAACGGCTTGTGGTCCCGCAGCGAATCGTACACGAACCAACGGAAGGGGCCGGTGCTGTTGAGCGAAGCATTGAGCAGCGTCGGATTTTCGGCCAGCACATCCAGCCAATAACTCGTCCAGTGATCCGCACCGCGTTCATCCGCCAACAATCGATCGATCAACCGCGCGCGTTTACCAGGAGTGTTGTCGTTCAGGAATGCGACGGCTTCCGCTTGCGTGGGAGGCACGCCAACCGTATCGAGATAGATCCGGCGAAGAAAGCCTTCGTCCCCGATGATCGGTGCGACGGTAACGTCAGCGGGGGAAATCGGTGGGGCAGGCCAGGCAGCTCCCGCCGCGATCCAACTTTCCAACAACGTGGTCTGATCTGGGCTTAAGCCGCTGCCAGTGGGCGGCATACGCGAGCCTTCATCGTCCGTGCGGATACGTTCAACCAACTCGCTTGCAGAGACATCACCTGGCACAATGGCCGGAACCTCGGAATCTCCGCCTTTCAACATCCCTTCGCGCGAGTCCAACTTCAGCCCGCCTTTGTTTTTCTCACCATGACAGCGGAAACAGTGCTCGCGGAAAATCGGCAAGATCTTTGTATGAAAGTGTTCAGCCTCCGTTGGGTTAGACTTGGCGGCCGCGTCCACGGCGCGTGCGATCTTCGCACTGATGAATGCGTCAATCGGATTCTCGTTCGACGGCGCGGTCGGTGCAGGATGTTGTGCGGCCCATCCACGAGCCACTTCATGCCGTTGATGCCAGAAGGAGTCTTGAGTTGCCGCCGCCGAGCGACGAGTCTCGTCGTCGTGCCTCGCGAGCGATGCTTCGATCTTCGCGAGCGCGGGTTCGACAGCAGCATCAACGAGCGGCAACATCGACGGTAATACGACAAATGATTCTCCATCGGCGGTCTGCATCGCCACACACACTTCACCTGTTTCCGTTCGCAGATTCTTCCCGCCGACAACCAGTTCGAGCACCACACGGCAACGACGTGGTTGACCATCAGGCGTCTTAGCAATCGTGGCGGTGCCGAATACTTCCTGCTGGCGATATCCTGCGACTCGCAATCCAGGCAACGGCGGCTGGGCAACGGGTGTGATTGGCTCTTCACCGTTGGGCGGTTGCTTCGCCATGGTCACCGTTCGCGCGACCGCGACGCCGTCGATCCACAAGCGACCGAGTGACCTAGCCCGCAATAAGAAACGATGCTCGCCCGGTGGAAGCTCGACGTCCGCCGCCATCCGAACCAACAGCGGCGCGTTCCAACCCTGGCGAATTCCCCACTCGTCAAATCGCAGTGGGATTCGCGGCAGCAGAAACTCGTCACCCAGCCAACGAGCCGTTTCCTGCGGCCACTCCTCTCCTTGGTTCAGCCATCGCTCGTACGTCGGATGCCCTTCGGCGAACGTCACGAGCACCCGTCCTTCCGGCACGTCGTCGAGGTCCGGCATGACTTCCGGCTGCGGGCCGACAACGCGAGGCCCGCCAACGCGCTGAAACCGGGTCGCCATGACCGTATCATCGAGCACTTCGCGATGAACTGCCACGGCGTCGAGCCAGCCTCGAAAACTGTTCCCCGGGCTGCCAGCACGCGACGAGCCGATCCAGACCGCGTCGTCATCCACGATCGGTGGTTCCTTCGTCGCGCCGCCCATATCCCACACGCCAGCAGTTGGCTGACCGTCGATCCAACCCCGCATCGATTCCGGTTCGCCGAAGCGATACGCCACGGCGACTTGATGCCAGCCAGTCGCCGCATCGAATCCAGCTTCAGAGGTCCAACGATGCCAGTGTGCGTCTCCCGCAGGCGGTGCCGTGGCGAACAGGAAGTTGATCTTCGCCACTCCTTTCGCGCCGACCACTCGCAACGCCCAGTTCTGATTGTCGCGAGCGAAATGCGGCGAGTCCGTGCGTCCTTTACCAACCACATACATCGGGCTTCCGTCTCGCAAGCCGTCCAACTTGACCCACGCTTCCAGCGTGATCGCATCACCGTTTGTGAAATCGAACTTGCTGTTGGGGCCTGTGTCGGCGACCGAGAGATAGGCACCATTGCCGTCGAGCTTGACTGCCGTATTGTTCTCCGCAAAGTCCGGAAACTCGGGCGAAACGGGCCCCGCTTTATCGCGCTCGACACCGCCGTGTGCCGTTAGCGGCGTGGACTCTTCCGCATCAAAGTCCCATTTGGCGACGAGCGAACTATCGCCGGCACTCAGCTGCCCCGCGAAGGAAACGGCCATCAAGAGTGCAAATGCTAATGAATTCGAACGCATAGTTGTGATCCGTTGAGCTCTTCCTGCTTTGACAAATGGCGTTGCGATCTTCGTTGACACCATTGTACCAGCTTTTACTGGCTGTTAGACCCCTGCGCCCGAATACAACGGCGAGATGACTTCGCCTCGCTTCAATCGCACCGGACGATTGAAGCGGTCGCGGACTTCGCATAGGCGGGGTGCCGAGTGCTTGATAAATCGTCGCACCGTCTTTCATCGGCGGGATCGTCTTCGCGCTTATCAGATGATGGGTCCAAGTCGCAACGAGTAGCAGTGCATCCCTCCCAGGGAGAAGTCACCACGAGATCCGCCACCAGTCGATACTCGCCATCCGTCCTTCACGAGTCAGACGCGTTCTTTGTCAGCGAAAGACCTACCTCGACCACGCCTTCATCGGTCTTTTTGGCAAGCCGAAAGCCGCACTTCTTCGCCAATGCCAGCATGCTCGTGTTGTCCGGCAGCACATGGCCGATGACTCGCGCCGTGCGGCGCTCACGGCAGTACGCGATAAGTTTCCCGAGAAGCATGGACCCGAGTCCCTTCCCCTTGAGATCGGATCGAACAACGATCGCAAACTCGGCGGTAATGTTATCAGGGTCCGTAGCAACTCTGGCGACGCCTAGCGTCTCCGGTTCGTCGTCGTCTGTTAATCTACTAGCGATGAAAGCCATCTCGCGCTCGTAGTCGATCTGCGTGTAACGAGCTAGTTCCGAGGGGATTGGCTCGCGGAGTTGCCCAAAGAATCGAAATCGAATGTCGTCGGGATGAAGCTTGGAAAACAAGATGCGATGTGCGGGCTCGTCGTCCGGTCGGATCGGTCGTAGGACAAGTGGCTCGCCATCGAACATGATCGTCTCTTCGAGTTCGTGCGGGTACGGGCGAATGGCCAGTCGCGCTGAGCCGCTGCTGTCCGTTGGCGCAACACGCAATCTCGCATCCAGCACCAGGATACCTGTCTCATTGGCCAGAAGCGGATTGATATCGAGTTCGCACACTTCGGGGATGTCGGAAACCAGCTGAGAGACTCGAAGTAAGGTCCGATAGATCGCGTCCAAATCCGCCGCCGGGCGATCACGATATCCAGCAAGCAGCTTGGCGACACGAGTTCGCGATACGAGCTCTCGCGTTAAAGCGATGTTTAGTGGCGGCAGTGAAATCGCCCGATCAGCAATGACTTCGACGGCCGTTCCGCCTTGGCCGAAGAGAATGGTCGGACCGAATATTAGATCTTCGCTGGCACCGACGATGAGTTCGTGTGCGCCAGGCCAATGGACCATCTGCTGCACCGTGAAGCCATCGATGCGGGCGTTCGGTTGCAGTGGCTCGATCCTCGCAAGCATCGCGGCAGCCGCGACCTCGACCTGCTCGGCGTTTTCTAAGCCAAGCACGACACCTCCGACATCCGACTTATGCGTGATGTCCGGCGAAAGAATCTTAATGGCGACCGGAAAGCCGATCTGGGCGGCAAGACGCGAGCATTCCTTGGGATCCCTTGCGATGCGAGTTTCGACGGTCGGAATCTGATAGGCGGTCAGCACCGCCTTTGCCTCCGGCTCGGTCAACAGATCTCGTCCCGCCGCGATCACTTGCGAAATTACTCGTCGTGCCGAAGCAGTATCCGGCGTGAAATCCGCCGGGGCGGTCGTCGGCGTTTCCATCAACGATGCTTGGTTACGGCGATAGTTTATGATCTGGAGAAAGGCATTCACGGCATCTTCCGGCGAGTCGTAGTTCGGGATTCCCGCCTGCGTGAACGATCGCCTTGCACCTGCTACCGCGTCGCCTCCAAGCCAACAGGCAAACAACGGTTTCGACGATTGCTGAATGCTTGGAACGAGCGCCTCGGCGATCGTGTCGCTCGAAACAATCGCTGTCGGTGCATGAATGAACAGAATCGCATCCGTCTCGGGATCATCGGCGATGATCTTCAACGCGTCGAGATATCGCTGTGCGGGTGCATCACCGATAATGTCGACTGGATTGCCTTTCGACCAAGTGGCAGGCAACACGGCGTCGAGTCGGCACATGGTCTGGTCGGACAGCGCTGCGATGCGAGCACCGCGCGCGATCGCCGTATCGGTCGCCATCACGCCGGGGCCGCCTCCGTTCGTCAAGATCGAGAGACGATCGCCACTCAAGGGCTTTGCTCGGCTCAAGGTCTCGACGGCATCGAACAGATCCTCGAACGTATCGACTCGTAACATCCCCGCGCGTCGGATCGCAGCATCGTAGACATCGTCGGAACCGGCCAAGGCTCCGGTGTGTGAGGCTGCGGCCTTGGCTCCTTCGGCGACTCGCCCGGCTTTCAGAACGATGACGGGCTTGTTGCGCGCGGCCGCTCGTGCCGCCGACATGAACTTGCGAGCGTGCTTGATCGATTCGATATAGAGCAGTATCGAGCGGGTGTGGGGATCGCTGCCCAGGAAATCGAGAACGTCGCCAAAATCGACATCGGCGCTGTTGCCGAGCGATACGAAGTGCGAGAAGCCGATCTCGTTGGTCCTCGCCCAATCCAGAATTGCTGTGGCCAAAGCGCCCGATTGCGAGACGAAAGCGATCCGGCCCGCTTTGACCGTCGCGTGGGCAAAGCTGGCATTCAGCCCAATCGTGGGAATGATCAGGCCAACACAGTTGGGCCCCAGGATACGCAACATGTGTGGCCGCGCCGCATCGAGCATACGCTGCTGGAACGTCTTTCCCATCGGCTCGGAGGTAGCTTCCAAGCCCGCGGTGAGAACAACCGCCGCCTTCGTACCTCGCTGGCCGAGTTCAGCGATGAGTTGAGGAACGGTCGCTGGGGGCGTGCAGAGGATGGCGAGATCCGGAACCCGCGGCAATGCTGCCACGTTGGGATAGGCCAGCACGCCACACACCGCGTCGTGCTTCGGATTGACCGGCATGATCGGCCCTTCGAACCCGCCCGCGAGCAGATTCTTCATGACCGTGGCACCCACACTGTGCGGTCGAGTCGACGCTCCGATGACGGCAACGGATGTGGGTCGGAACATGTAATTGAAATTGCGAATGCTCATCAAGTTTCGTCTTCCTATGCGGGTGTCGCTACACGCCCGCATCTGTCGTTAAGGGTGGGCGGTCTCCATACTACGAAGAGCTGTTCAACACGAGGCAAAGGGTGTACCAATCGGCGACACTTGACACTGGCAATCGCGAATAGGGACATTTATTAACGAAGGCACACGATTCGCAGTGAGTTTCCAGAAGTTTGATTGCGCAGAAGCGAATCCCACTATACATTGTGAACTCTGCGCAGCCCTCTCCCCACACGAATAAAAGGACATACCATGCAAGTGCTGTTTGCGACCGATGGTTCTGGATCATCCGAGGCTGCGGCGAACCTACTCCAGCGAATGCCACTGCCACGAACAAGCGAGCTAACGCTACTGACTGTACTGCCGAGGCTCGATCAGGCAATGACGAAACGCGAGTCGCTTTCCAAGTCTGATACCGATCATGCCGAGGAGCTGCTTGTGCGGGAGTCCGCAAGATTCGACGAGACCGGTTGGAAAGTTCGCACGATGACGCGTGAAGGACACATCGCTCGCGAGATTGTCGAAGCAGCCAATGGTTTAGGAGCGAATCTCCTCGTGGTCGGTGCCAAAGGTCTTAGTGGCTTGAAGCGATTCTTGCTAGGCAGCGTCTCGCAAAACGTCACGAGGTATGCGCCTTGTTCGGTCCTCGTCGTTCGGCAACACAGTCGTGCCGCAAGATCCGGTGACGCCGAGGCACCGCTACGAGTGGTGTTGGCTTACGATGATTCGGAACCGGCGGAGCGTGCCGTTAAGTTCCTCGCGTCGTTGCCCAGGCAGGAACGCGTCGAGGTGTTGGTCGTCACGGTTCAGATCCTGATAACAGCGCTCGGGTTGGATCTGAAGCAGAAACAAGGTGCGCTGTGGCACGAGACGCAACTCAAGATGACTACCGATCTGAATCGAGTAGCCAGCGAACTACTACCGCTGACCCCACATGTCGTTCCGCGACTGCTCGAAGCCGCCGATGCAGCGGAAGGCATCCTCAATGTGGCCGGTGACTTTGATGCTGATCTGATTGTATTGGGAGCAACGGGCCGTTCCGGCATCGAGCGGCTTCTATTGGGAAGCGTAGCGAATCGCGTGCTGTATCATGCCAATTGCTCGGTGCTAGTCGTTCGGGACTAATCTTCCAGGTTCCGCTGCTCACGGACCGGTCACTCGATTTTGTCGTGACAAGACGCGGGATCTCTCATTAGCCGCAGGGCGATAGCTCGCGGTTCGCGCTCTGCTGGGAGGATCGCTCGCGAGTGCGAGGCGGCTGATGCGGTCTCACACGTCCGACCAAGAACCCGATTGGGCACTTCGAAAGATTGCTTCGATCACCTTCATGTTGCTCACGGCATCTTCGATCGGAGTTGGCACCGGAGTGTCGTTCAGAATGGCCTGTGAAAAGAGATCACCTTGAATTCCGTATTGATTGCAGACATCGAAGGTGATTTCCTCGATGGCCGTACCGCGCTGGTGCCAGATCTTGCAGCGGCGATCGAGCGGAGCATTGAAGGGAACCTCAATCTCAACTCGGCCCGTTTCGCCGAAGATGTTGACTCGTTGATGTGGAACCATCTGTGTCGAGCAAGTAAACGTCGACGTTCCGGTGCCAAAATCCAGAATCGCGGAAGTCAGCCGATCGGTTTTGAATTGCGGGTCGCATTCCGTGATGCCGAACGTTCGTGTCGGCTCGGCAGCGAAGATAAATCGAGATAGCGAAATTGGATAGCAGCCGATATCCATCAGCCCACCGCCGCCGATGTCGGCCATGTTGCGGATGTTGCTGCCGTCGTTGTTGAAGTAAGAGAAGACCGTTTGAATAGTACAGAGCCGACCGATGCCACCCTCGCGCACGATCTGGCGAGCGCGTTGCCACTGCGGATGGTGGCGATACATGAACGCTTCCATCAGCTTCAGCTTCGGGTGACGCTTGCCCGCCTCGACAAGCTCCTGGCCTTCGGCAGACGACAGACCGATCGGCTTCTCGCACAGTACGTGCTTGCCAGCTTCGAGAGCCTTGATCGACCAGGAAACGTGCAAGTGATTCGGTAACGGATTGTAGATGGCATCGATGTTAGGATCGGCAAGCAGTTCTTCGTAAGAACCATAGGCCTTGGCAATTCCCAGTTGCTTCGCAGCGGCTTGAGCCGATTCTATGTTCCGCGACGCGATCGCAACAATCTCGCAGAACTCGGCCTGTTGCATGGCGGGCAAGACCTTCTCGGTGCCGATCTTCGCCGTGCTGATCACTCCCCAACGGATTTTACTCATCTTGGCTACTCTCTCTTACTTCGAGTTTTGCACTTTTGCGAGTGCGACGATTCATCGCCGCTTTGGTATTTTTCGACTTGGAACCAATTATTCGCTATCCAATGTAAGTTGCGATGATGCTGAAAAAGTGCTTCGCACTGGAGAGCAAAGCGGTGACAAGTCACCGCAGTCCAAAAAAAAATGCAAAACTCGAACTTACGTGACCCGAGCGGAATTGTTGAAGCAGGCATTGTAGGGGTATGGAGCCGCGCATCAAACCGTAGGAACTCGCCGCGACTGCCCTGTAGACATTCGATCGCTGTAACTAGAATGGAACGATGCTATCGATGGTGATCCCGGTCTATAACGAAGAAGAGAGCTTGGCGGCGCTGCTGACTGAGTTGGATGACGTTGCGCGGGCGAACAACTACGAAATCGAAGTGATCTTCGTCGATGACGGCTCGTCGGACGGCTCGTGGGCCGAAATCGAGCGTCTCGCCGTCGACGATGCTCGCGTGAGCGGAATTCGCTTTCGTCGCAACTTTGGCAAGGCGGCAGCCCTAGATGCAGGCTTCGCTGCGGCGCGCGGCGAGATCGTGTTTACACTGGACGCTGATCTGCAAGACGATCCGCGCGAGATTCCTAACTTTCTCGAAAAGCTTCGCGGAACGGACGGTGCGGATGAACTGGATGTCGTCAGCGGCTGGAAACAAGTCCGACACGATCCGTGGCACAAGGTTGGGCCTTCACGCGTCTTCAATTGGCTCGTCGGTTTTTTGACTGGCGTGCGATTGCACGATCACAATTGCGGCTTCAAGTGTTACCGACGCGAGATTTTCGACGAAGTGCATCTCTACGGCGAGTTGCATCGCTTCGTGCCGGTCTTGGCGGCAGCACGCGGCTGGCGAGTCGGCGAGATCGTCGTGAATCACCGGGCGCGGCAATTCGGTCGCTCGAAGTATGGTGTCGCGAGGATCGTCAAAGGGTTCCTCGATTTGCTGACCGTCTGCTTCCTGACGGGATACGGACGGCGACCGCTGCATCTGCTGGGGACGTTGGGCTTGATTGGGTTCACGCTCGGCGGCTGCGGCGTCGCGGTGTTGTCGGTGTGGTGGGTTCTATCGCGTATGGACGACCCCACCGCGAACGATTTGCATCTGCACGAGCGTGCGATCTTTTACTATTCGATGGGTGCGTTGCTACTCGGCGGGCAGTTTCTGTCGGTCGGCATCCTGGCCGAGCTGATTACGGCGTTTTACGGTCGCGATTCGTCTTCTTATTCCATCCGCCAGACGACTTCCCAAACAGCATGATCGCGGCGCAAGAAGATTCATCGGCTCAGCTGCGTCGCATCGTTTACACGTTGTTGATTGTCACGTCGGTGGCCACGATGGTCGGCCGGATCATGTCGGTCGAGTCGAAGAGTGGCAAGACCGCGATGCTCAGCGCCAACGATCGCAGCCGCTGGTGTACGATCCGTGCGTTGGTGGACCACGGCACTTATGAGATCGACAGCGTCATCAAGCGTAAGACCGATTGGTACACGATCGACATGGTGCGTCACAAAGGAGCGGATGGCCGCGAACATTACTACTCCAGCAAACCACCGCTGCTGCCGACATTACTGGCCGGCGAGTACTGGGCGATCAAAGCAGTGCTCGGAGTCACGTTGGAGGATAGCCCCTTCTACGTGGCTCGCATCATGCTCGTCGTGAGTAACGTGTTGCCGATGGTGCTGTACTTTGTGGTGCTCGCCTGGATCGTCGAGTCGCTGGGCACGAGCGATTGGAGCAAGCTGTTCGTTATGACATGTGCGACGTGGGGCACCTTTCTGACAACGTTCGCTGTCACGATCAACAATCACTTGCCCGGCGCGATCAGCGTGCTGCTGGCAACCTTCGCGGCGATTCGCATCCTGCATGACGGCGACTTGAGAATCCGCTGGTTTGCGATCGCGGGCTTGTTCAGTGCATTTGCCGTCACCAACGAACTACCAGCTTTGGCATTGTTCGCGATGTTATCGGTCGCGTTCGCCTGGCGCGCCCTCAAGCAAACGGTAATCGCCTTCCTACCGGCCGCTGCCGTGGTCGCGATCGCATTCTTCGTGACAACCTTTGCCGCACATCAAAGCCTCAAGCCGCCTTATGCTCACCGACACGATGGTGCCGTGGTCGCAACAGTGCCAATCTCGTCGAGTGAGTTCGATGCCGCTGTCGCATTGCCCAAGATCTTGGAGGAAATGAAAAGCGTCGGAATCGATGTCAGCCCACGAGCCACCCTTACCACGACCGCCAAGCCGAATCGTTGGATGCTGTGGGATCTCGCTGGCGAAAACCGTTATGCGATTCTGCCGACGGAAGCCGGCATCGAAGTGCGAGAGTGGGATACGTGGTACGAGTACGAAGGAAGTTATTGGATGCCGGAGAATAAGGCGGGCGTCGATAAGGGCGAGAAGTCGCGAGCGGTTTACGCGTTTCATACGCTAGTGGGGCACCACGGCGTCTTTTCACTGACGCCAATTTGGCTATTGAGCTGTGTCGGCATGGGACTCTGGCTGAAGCGAGGCCCGCGTGCGCTGCAAGCGTTCACGTTCATGGTGCTGACCCTGACGCTGGTTTGCGTGACGTTTTACATCCTGCGTCCCGAGAAGGATCGCAACTATGGCGGCGTTAGCTGCGGATTCCGCTGGTTGTTTTGGTTCACGCCACTGTGGCTGATCTGCATGCTGCCAGCGACGGACCTCGTGGCAAAGCATCGAGGCTGGAAGCTTGCCGCATTGGGCATGCTCGCGGTCAGCATCATCTCCGCAACATACGCCGCAATGAACCCGTGGTCGCATTCGTGGATCTTCGATTACTGGACGCATCTGGAATGGATTGCGTATTGAAGTCTCAGATGTACCTTTCGCGTTCCGTTCAAGCGTTCCCACCGACTGCGGATTTCCCGTAGCTCCTATGTGCAAAGCCATTTCTTTCGTGCGCGAGAACACTTTTCCAGAATTTGATTGACAAGTGATTGGCGAGTCGTAAAATGACTCCCGCATCATTCAGCGGACTGTGGTTCTAGCAGTCAAGGCAGGTGAGATCGCTCGGAGTAGTGTGATCATCTAGGATCATATCCGGGCAGTTGGCGGTAGCAGCGATCATTCCGGACCAAGACGTTCGGAGAAGGAGCAGTGCGATGAGTAAGCCGCGTTGGTCTTGGCAGTGGGATGCGTTGAAGTTCTGGAATTTAGGGGGGGGGCGTAGACGGCGCAAGGTTACGGCCCACAAGAACCGCCTGCTACGTGTGGAAACACTCGACGCCCGCATGGTGTTGGCCGCCGACCTTCCGGCCATCGACGACGCAGTTATCAGCATTCCGATTGCGCAAGCGGAGTTTACTTACCCTGCGACGCCGCAACAGGAACTTACGACCGACACTTCGTCTCTATCGCAGCAACAAACACAGTCGGTTGCGGCGGACGTTTCGGCGGTTGCACACTACGACCTAAACCAGGACGGTTTCGTTAGCGCTATCGATGTGTTGTTGCTGGTGAACCAATCTCGTGAAGACCTCGGCGGAACGACACGAGTTACTGAATCGATCGTGGCCTTGGACGTCAACGGAGACGGCCAGACATCGAATCGCGACTTATATCAGTTGATCGGTTACGTCGAGAAGATGAACGATCTCCATCAGCAATTCGATGCCGCTGTTCTAGTGGCGTCTGCGGCTGCCTTATCTGCCGTCCCAACCGGCAGTTCCCAGACCTCAGCGGCGAGTGCTGCAATCGCACCGGCCTTAACGCACACAGTCATAGGCGGCTCGCTGCTCCAGCCGGAAGGCGAAGGGTCTGTCGAATACTGTACTACGCTCTACGACGCCATTAACCAAGAATATGGCTACATACAGAACGCATCGGAAAACCTCACAGACGATCAGCTTGAGCTTAATGACATCGAGGGAGCACTCGCTTCAATATCGCCGGATGACTTTGAAAACATCGATGATTACAACTTCGTCTATGATTCGCTTGTTGGGCAACGAGACGCGTTGACGGATGAAATTGCGAGTTTACAATCCCAAATTCAAACGGCCTATGATTTCATTGCTGTCTGGCAACAGCATTTCGACGACGACTGCACAAACACACCAACACCGACTCCAACGCCGACTCCAACACCAACACCGACTCCAACACCGACTCCAACACCGACTCCAACACCGACTCCAACACCGACACCGACACCAACACCAACGCCGACTCCAACACCGACTCCAACACCGACT
>CAUJKL010000634.1 GCA_963204995.1 Planctomycetota bacterium
TGGCCGATGCAACGGCGCGACGCACCCGATCAGGTCTCGCCAAAGCCGACGCGATGGTCCGATCCGCAGCCGCGTTGCTTGACCAACGCCCTTGGAAGTCGACGGCGGATCCAACGCGCCGTTTGCGGTATGTCGATCGGCATTTCCAATTGCTGTGGCACAGTCATCGAGTGTTAGAGGATTTTTGGGGGCCGACCACTAGCCAGCGCCAACTGCCGTACTTCGTGAATGTCGCGGACTCCTATTTGAGTAGTGCGAAAGCGCTCGCGCCGGGCTCATCGGTACTGGGGTACGCGGCGGAAGCGGATTTGAAAAGGCTCCGCGACCGGCGTCTGGCGGCAACGGCAATCGATATCGCGGTAGGATCAACGCTGAAGTGTTACGAACCCAAAGAAACTCGCGAGTACGACTTCGAGATTGGCTGGAAGCCGGATCTACCGCAAGGGCAAGCCGCGGTTTTCATTACCGAACGAGTTGACAACGACCCTGCACGACTGTTCCCCGTGCTTGCCGGTTCCACGCAAGTACGCCGCCGCGGACAGGACGTGAAGAACGCGAACAGCCGAGTCGAACAGCGCTTGCCGCTGGTCAAGCCAGCCGATCGCACCGAGTTGCCGCTCGCCGCGCGAGTCCTCTTCCGAGGGCATGAGCAATCACAGAGATTCACCGCGGAATGGCCGCAGCACGTCATGGCCGTGCGAGCCAAGTACACTCATCCCGAAATGGCTAAAGTCACCGTCGAAGGTGATGCGGAGCGTAACGCCTATATCATGTTCATCGTCGATTGCTCGGCAAGCATGAGTAAGAGTGCAAGCGTGAGTGCGAATAATCGCATGGTGAGTGCAAAAGCTTCTCTCAATTCAGTGATCGAAGAACTCGGCTCGCAACCTAACTATAAGATCGGCCTACGGGCTTATGGACGGATCGCCGGATTTAAGGTCGATGCAAAGGGAATCCCCGTCAGAGACGCTGATGGCGATTACATTATCCGGCACCTGGATGCTCAAAGAGGGATCTATGTCGAGGTGAGTAAAAATGTAGGTAACCGTTGGCTACATCCTGACGAAGATGCAGATGACTTGCTCGTGGAGTTCGGCCAAGCCGATCAGGTTCAAAAAGTCAGAGAGCGAATCCCGAACCTTCTCCCGACGGGCGTAACACCGCTTTACCGGGCTCTCTTGACGAGTCTTTCAAAGGATTTCAAGTTTGCGAGAAGAGACGATTCAAAACACATTGTGCTGATCACAGACGGTGTGAATGAGGTGAGCGGGTTATCAGCTCTTGGCAAGAAGATCGAGCAATCTTCTCCCAGGGCCGTACTCGACGCGCAGCAAGGAACTGACGTCCACATCCACATCATTTTCATGGATCCGCCCCAGAATGTTCCGGCAGAACTGACTGAGATTCCTCAAAAGACAGGCGGCATTTACAAGGGGGCAAACGAAGCCGCCGCGCTGGTGCAGGGTATTCGCGAGGCCATTGGCCTGGTTGAGTTCTCGGTAGCTCGGTCTGGCTCGTCAACTTCGAATTCGAGAAAATACCGATTGGGAGACACCGCAACCGTCAACGAGTTTCGCGGGGACCATGAAGTTCGCATTCATGGGGCTCTGGGTACCCAGCCGCCGATGCGTCAGATCTATCTCGACGGCGGTGAAGCGATCAAGTTGATTTACGAACATCCGCTCAACCGGATTCCGCGGCTGGTGTTCCCGATCGAGGATCCTCTGGCGGCGTACAGTAATGCTCCGGTCGTTGCCGGATTGACGCGCGATGGGGAACGCCACGACTTCATCATCCGAGCCCATCGCCCGGAAGTGAAGGGAGCCGACGTTGACTTTTTTGTTACGGTGCAAGACGTCAATGGAACTTCGGAGCGTGACAGTCGCACCGAGTACTTCACGCCTCCAGTCCGACAAGTGTGGTGCGAGATCACGCCGGTGGTCGGCAACACGGCCTTCGCTGACCAACGCTACTACTTCTTCGACGTCGACAACGTTCTCGACCAACCGATTCCGAAACTGCGTTTCCACGCCAAAGACTGGCCGCGTGAGGCGAAGAAGGCGAAAGTTGAAGTCTGGTTTGGCTTCCACCCTTTTCGCCGAACACCGACAGGATTCCAAGGCATCACGGTCGAGGAGTCGGGCGGATCGAAACAATTCTCAGTCCCAGGGCTGGAGGGAGTCGCGTTTGAGGCGTCCGGCCAGAAACTGAGCGCAGCCGAACCGTATCGGCTGACGATTCGTGAAACCAGGAGCCCACTTGGTATCGCCGCAATCATCGTGTCACCCGCAGCTGATGAAATCACACACAACTACTACTCGTTCCTGTCTTCGAACGCGGAGCGTGGCACAGGGGGAAATGTTGCTAAACACAGTTTCGAATTCGAGAAACCTCTCACCGTAAACATCGATGTACTCCCAAGCAGCCAATTCAAGAAAGACCCGAGCGTGATCGCTGTGCCACGGCTCGATGTACTCGTTGAAGAGTAGCCCACTCGACGCACTCACTGCTCCTCCCCGGTCGCATATATTCCGCAACCGGCACATTGCAGCCTCGCAACCGCATTTCATGGAATCGCCGTCTGCTAAGCCGGCAACCCGTTTCAAGCATCCTTATCGCGACAACCGAATGAATTAGATGGGGTCGTGCGTTGTCACGTGCGTCCAACATGGAAGGAACGACGCTTGCAAGGATGCAGCAATGGTATCTCAACGACTCGTAATTGTGGCGTTAGTCCTCTGTTTTGGAACGTCACAGCTGCGTGGGGAAGACAGTGACCGAAGTTGGATCGTTGACAACATCCAGTTCGCCAGACTTTCCGCGACCGGTTTTGATTCCGACTGTGAGTGCCGCTTGGCGTCCTGCCCCGCCTGCCAGAAGTCAGGAAAGTACAATGGCGGCGAGGCGTACGATGCTTACGCGGACGGTATTGCTGACGAAGCTCTAGCGGATCGTGCTCCCGTCTTCGACGACAGCGACCTGATTGCAAGCAACTACGGCGCGACACCCGGTTCGCGAAGCGCCGCACCAGCGATGATTGGTGACTTCTTCGGCGGCACGTACAAGATGACTTTGCCCGCCCTTTACTATTACGATATGGCCAGCGATCCAGGCCCAGTTAACGTTCCGGTCGGCGGTGGCGACCGCCGTTTCAAACTCGCCGAAAACAACAGCCCGTTTCCGGTGGATCGGTACTTTCTCAATTACAATAATTTCCACAATGCACTGACAACTGTGGATGGACGCCAAGCGAACCTGAACCGAGCTGTCTTTGGTCTTGAGAAAACCTTTTACGATGGACGGTGTTCGTTGGAAGTTCGAGTTCCCTTTTCGAACGGCTTGAATGCTGATCAGATCAACGATCCGTTAGGCAATAATGTCGCAACTGAGTTCGGAAATGTCGCCTTTGCGATGAAGGCCTTGCTCTATGGCGGGCCCACACTGTCGTTCTCCGCCGGGATGGGGCTGGTCATTCCAACCGCCTCCGATAGCCAGGTCTTCGGACAATCAGGCCGACTGTTTCTCACGGTCGAGAATCGAGCTCTTTACATTCAGCCGTTTGTCGGGATGCTCTGGACACCGAATGATCGACTGTTCGGCCAATTTATAACGCAGTTTGATTTCGAT
>CAUJKL010000635.1 GCA_963204995.1 Planctomycetota bacterium
GCTGAAAGCCCCGATAGGGGCGACACACTTCACACCTCACCACCTGTGTCGCCCCTATCGGGGCTTGGCCGAGTTGGGTGTTAGCAACCGGGGCTTTACAGCCCCGGCAAGGGTTGTGTCAGCCCTATCGGGCTTATTCTCTCAGTATAACCACCACTCAATGGTCGTCCTAAACATGTTAAAAGCCCTGGCCCTCCGAGGCCGTCGAATGCTTCACGACGGCCTCGGAGGGCCGTCGTACCTGCGATATAAATGTGCCATTACGATCCGCGAGCGGTATAGCTCGCGGTTTCCGCTCTTGCTCAGAAGCCGCACGCTATCGCGTCGCGGTCGATATTCTCACGGCCTCGCGGTGGAACTGTTTATCTGTACTTTGGGTGAATCGGAATACTGGTGCCACAATCGATTGGCGAGGCTCGCATCGAGTGAGCCGTCGTGGACGTAGAACCTGTATCGTGACACGTGCGGTTTGCCGGGTTGAATGGTAAACGAATCAAGAGACGCCGGCGTGAAACAGAAATAGGGCATCGTGGGATGCAGACGAACCGGCTGTGGGAAGCGGAAATTGCGGTTGTGATCCATGATCAGTGTGCCGGTCGTTTGCCCGGCGATCGGGCCGAACAGATCGACCCAGCGAGGTCGTGTCTGGTTTCCATCCGTCTTCGTTTTGCCTTCATCGGTCAGGTAGTCAAAGTTGCCATGTTCATGCCAATCGGCGTGCCCGCGAATCGTCATCCCGCCATAGTGAATGGTATCGATCGAAACTGGCTTCGCGGAAGCACAAGTCTGCGTCGAAGTGATGTCGAACAGAAATGCGTCGTCGAAAGCATAGATTCGTACGTACCATGTTTCGTCGAGCGCTGTCTGAGGTTCACCCGGAGCCGTCAGATCGACATGACGTAACTGCGACTTAATGAATCCAAACACGGGACCACCACCGAACGCTTCCAGCTGCGCGTGTTCCACCTTGCCAAGTCCCGCCTGTTGGTCCCAACCGTTGGTCTCTCGACCATCAAACGTCATCTTTCTCCAGGCCAGCATAATCCCGTGCTGGTGCGCGTGATCCGGGTTGAAATCGTCGGTAACGATCTGTCCAGAAGGGTTGTACAACGGGTGGATGTAGCCGCTACGCGCATAGTACGGATGCTTCGAATCGGGCGAAGGCACCGTCGCGTGGTTGTAGCTAAGCACTGGCTTGGCACCGACTTTCACCAGCAGACGTTTTCCGTCGTCGGCGACCGTCACGCGGTCGCGCTGCCGTCGTTCGGTGGCGGATGTCAGACGGTATTGGCGAACGGCTCCCGCCTCCAGCTTGTCTCGCATGATCCAGACAAGTGTCGGTTCGCTACCCTGACGATCGACCTGAACGGGAATGCGTTCGCTGGTGTCGGTGCGTGTGAGTTCAAATTGATCGTCATCGGCCAGCGCCGACGGCAACGCCGTTTCCACAACGACGTTTTCACAAGCCACGTCGCCAGCCGACACTTCGAGCATGATCACGTCGGCGGCCGTGACCGCGGGTACGAAGAGCAGACCAATCAACAGGCCTTGAATAACTCGCGCGATCGGTGTCGTCATAATGTCCAGCCCTGGCGATAGTCGCGGCGGAGATAGCGTTCGACCTGTTTCGTGTTGGTCGCCGTCATGTGTTCGGAGTCCCATTCGATCCTGCCGCCAACACGATAAGCGATGTTGCCCAGCAGGACGGTCTCGGTCAGCGGCCCGGCGTAGTCGAAGTCGCACAAAGCGTGGCCACTCCCTTTGCAGGCTTCGAACCACTCGCGACGATGGCAGCCGACGGACTCGGCAATCACTGGCGCGGGGGCTTTAAAGTCGCTGAACTGATTCTCGGGTAGCAGGACACGTTTGTCGTAGTCGGCTAACAGCAGTCCGTCGTCACCGACGAAAAGCACGCCTGCGTCCGACGCCGGCACGCCAAGATCCGTGACCGACGGCGGACAGCCTCGCCCGTGATGCCAGACGACTTCCACGGCGGGCAGCTCCTGTCTCGCCGGGAACTCCCAATGGCACTCCAGCCAAAACGGCGTCGAATCTGGATGCACGGCAGGCCCCACCGTTTCAACGGCGGTCGGGTAGGAAAGTTTCAACGCCCAATAAACCAGGTCCAGATAATGACAGGCCATGTTGCCGAGCGTACCGTTCCCAAAATCCCACCAGTAGTGCCAGTCGTGAGGATGGTAAACCGGATGATAGCTCTGCATCTGGGCGGGACCGATCCACAAATCCCAGTTGAGATTCTTGGGCACTGGAATCTTCTCGGTCGGCCGGTCAACCAGATGCTTGAAACGCCGCCAACCACCGGGCCGCCCGAACCAGATGTGGACTTTCTTCACGGGCCCAATCGTACCGGACTGCACCAGTTCGACGACGCGGCGGTAATTCGTGCCGGCATGGTTTTGCGTTCCCATTTGACTGACCACACCCTGCTCAGCGGCAACGCGCTGCATCTCGCGAACTTCATGAATCGAATGGGCCAGCGGTTTCTCGCAGTAACAGTGCTTCCCGGCTTTCATCGCCGCCAGCGCGATGGTGGCGTGAGAATGATTCGGCGTGGTGACAACGACCGCATCAATCTCTCGGCTCATCTTGTCGAGCATCACGCGAAAGTCAGCGAATCGTTTGGCTCCCGGGAACTTCGCTCCGAACATCGCCGTTCGGTCGTCATCGACGTCGCACAAGGCGACGATGTTCTGACTTTGGACGAGTTCCAAGTTGGCTCGCCCTTGATTGCCAAGTCCAACGCACGCGATGTTCAGCTTCTCGTTCGGAGACGCGCTGACTGTTGTCGGGGCCTGTCCAGAGACATAAACTCCCACGCCGGTCAGCGCCGCGTTGCGGAGTAGCTCGCGGCGATTCAATCGATGTGACATGTTTACCGCGCGACCTCATCAAGAAGTTTCAGCAATGTTTGCCGTATCTGTGGCTCCGCATCGACGGCCAGATAGGCGGACTTCGCGCGCCATGTTTCATAGCCGCCGAGCGCGTGCTGCTCGGGCGTGGGCAGGTAGCCGTTGTAACCGTTCGCCAGCTCGATGGTGAAGGTGGGCTTCAGCGGACTCAGCTTCTTGATCGCCAGCCCGGTCTCGACAAACGTCTCGCAAGGGCTGCTGACAATTCCGAGTCCGCCGATGCGGATCGCTTGCAGTTTGACTTTGACCGTGGCGGGATACTTGGCCATGTCCAGCGTCTCGTTGGCGTAGATCAAACGGCGGTCGGTCCACGGGCCTGGGCCAGCGTCCGCAATCAGTTTCTTGGCGCGGGACAATTCTTCGTCGTCGGGCTGGCGGACGCCAAGTTCGATTTCGGTCTCTTGCATTTTCAGCGGCACCCAATCTTCGAATTCAACTCGCTGATACGCCACGTGTGCCGATGCCGCGACATCGGCTGCGACAAGACGAATCTGCTCGAAGGGCTGCTGACTCGCGCGGCCTTCGAAGAAGTTGACGTTGTTGATGTCACCACTGGTGCCGTTGGTCATCGCAGCCACGAAGGCCGGCTTCGTTTCGTCCCCAGCGATCAACCCCGACAACTGTCTGGCGAACTCGCCGAAGTAATCGGCCGACAATGAATTTGCCGGGACGCCGCCCACGTAATGCAGCGAATAGTTGGCCCATACCGCGATCGGTCGACCGTCAAGAGCTTGGACCGCGAACACGGGAACTTCCGGATCAACCGGGCCAGCGGGTTGAAGCAGGCTTTTGCTGTTCGCGCCAGGATTCATTCTGACCTTGTCCGTGCCGCGATCGAACGGGTCATCAATCGGATTGCCGGGCCGCAAGAACCAGCGGCGGTTGAACACTTGTCTGGGGTTATTCCCGATGGCCCAGCCCACGCGTGCCGGTTCCAATTGCGAGTGGGCTTGGACGATACCTTCGGCGATTCGCTGCGCGAGAAAGTCGATATAGTCTTCTTGGACCAGGCTTTGAAACGTTGGTCCCACCGTGACGGCGGTGTGAGTGTGCGTGGCGGAGCACAGAATGTGATCGGTCGGTATGCCTGTCGCTTGGGACGCTTGTTGCTTCGCGGCGTCATAAATCTCGCGAGGAATCATGCAGCTGTCGCAAGTGACCAGCGCGATCTTCGTCTCGCCGTTGTCCAGCACCAGGCAGCGGGCGTGCAGTTCGTCGTG
>CAUJKL010000636.1 GCA_963204995.1 Planctomycetota bacterium
GTTCGAATCGTCAGATCTTCGATGTGTCGCGGGGCGACGGTTTCGAGCCAGACGGTTTGCCAAATGCCCGAGACTTGCGTGTACCAGATTCCACGGGCTTCCAGTACCTGCTTACCGCGCAATTGCGAGCCTTCGGTTTCGTCTTCCACGCGGACGATGAGCTCGTTGTCGCCGTCTCGGACCGCATCGGTGATGTCAAACGAGAAGGGAGCAAAACCACCCGTGTGTTCACCAACCTGCTTACCGTTCACAAAGGCGCGACAGCGATAATCGACGGCCTCGAAATTAAGCATCAGCCGCTGATCGCCTTTCGGGCTCGCCGAAAACGTTCGCCGATACCACAATGCCTCACTAGCATCGAGCAGGCGCTGCACGCCCGACAGTTTCGACTCGATCGCAAACGGCACGAGCACTTTGCCTTGCCACACGGTCGGTGCGTCCGACTGTTTGATCGGCGTGATCGCATAGTCCCAGTGTCCGTTCAGATTCTGCCATTCCTGACGAACAAGCGCGGGACGCGGATATTCGGTCCAGGCGTTGTCCGGAGTCACGTCCGCGCCCCATTCGGTAATCAGTTCTGATTGGAAGGGAGTAGTATCTCGCTGTGGTTCAGGCAACTTTGGAATGTGGTTCGCATCGACAATGTGTACGTCGATGAACTGGCCTCCGCCGGTTTGTCGGCAATGAACCGCAAGTAGGTTCTGTCCTTTTCTCAGCGTCTCTCGTTGGGATGCATCGAGCGGAAACACCTTATACTCCGTGATGTATCCCTTAACCGCGAGTACGGGCCTACCGTTAATGAAAACCTCGGCGTCTTCATCGTGATACATATACAATGCGGGGTTCTCGGGCAGCGTTTTCAGATCGACTGTCCGGCGGAGCCAGATGTCCTTTGTTCTCCAAGTCGTCGACACTCTCGCCCCTGGTGTCATCTGCGTGCCAAACCCGCCGAAGCCTTCTTTCCATGCCGCATCGTCATACTCCGGTTTTTGCCAACCTGCATCCGGTTTTCGGAGCGTGTAACGCCAGGCAGTGGCAACGATCGTATCGTCAGAAGTACCGTCCTGAGCCAGGCCCAACGGAGGTGTCGCCAAAGCGTTTGCCAACAGTAGCAGTATTCCGATCGTGAATCGCAAAGTGGACTTCGCAGCCAGCGCCGGTTGCAATAGCAAATAGGTCATGGTGAATTAGCCGGTAAGTGTTACGAGAGGGGGGAGACGTTGTTACAGGTACGGTATCACCAAGCGGCAGCAGAAGCAACAAACACCGCGTGGTGCCTTGAGTGATTTCGGCATCAACGGCGACTAGCCGGATGAAAAATAAGAATCCCCGTCACCGATATCGATGACGGGGATTTGAGATCATTTCAGACATGGCGATCTGACAACGGCTAAACCGCTACGAGGCTGTGATTTTATTGGGTGGGATAGGCTTCTAGCCTGTCAGAAATACGGGGAAAATGACAGGCTGGAAGCCTATCCCACGGTTTTTTCACAACCTCTACGCGGGTTTATTCTGCGGCAGCATCTTCCGCCGGGGCTTCGGTTGGTTCCGGAGCCGACTCGGCAGCCTTGAAGAGTGGTCCAGCTTCTCCCAGACCGCCCTTTAAATCTTCGCGGGATACTCGCTCTTTCGCTGGCGATGCAGTTCCCGACGAATCCGTGGCGACGTCTTCCTCGGCCCATTCGACGCGTTTCCGCGACAAGCCGATCTTTCGCTCGTCGATATCCACGCGGAGGATCTTCACCTCGATCTCGTCGCCGACTTTCACAATATCTTCCGGATTCTCAACCTTGTGGTCCGCCAACTCGGAGATGTGTAACAAGCCTTCGAGGCCATCCTCCAAACCGACGAAGACGCCAAAGTTTGTGATCTTCGTGACCGCACCTTTGACAACTTGACCGGGCTGATACTTGCCAGGGATGTCCTGCGCCCACGGGTCGGTATCCAACTGCTTCAGTCCTAACGCGATTCGACGACGATCCTGATCGACCGAAAGAATCTTGCATTGAACCTCTTGGCCTTTCTCGAGCATCTCGTTCGGATGGCTGATCTTCCGCGTCCAGGACATGTCGGAAACGTGCAGCAAGCCATCGATGCCTTCTTCGAGTTCGATAAAGGCACCGTAATTCGTCAGGTTTCGCACCTTTCCGTTAACCGTACCATCGATCGGGTAACGGTCGGTGATGTTGTCCCACGGGTTGTCTTGCGTCTGCTTGATACCCAGCGAAAGTTGCTGACCAGCCTTGTCGATCCCGAGGATAACAACCTCGATCTCGTCGCCGATCTGTAGCAACTCGTTCGGATGGTTGATCCGCTTCGTCCACGACATCTCGCTAATGTGGACCAATCCCTCGATCCCGGGTTCAAGTTTGACAAACGCACCGTAGCTCATCACATTCACCACCGTACCGCTGTACTTCTGGTTAACGTTGTAACGTTGGTCGACCGTTTCCCACGGATTCTTCGTGAGCTGCTTGAGTCCGAGGGCGATCTTCTGCTTCTCGCGATCGATATGCAGGACTTGGACTTCGATTTCCTGGTCAATTTGAACCATTTCGGACGGATGACCGATTCGTTCCCAGCTCATGTCCGTGATGTGCAACAAGCCGTCGATGCCGCCTAGATCTACGAACGCACCGAACTCGGCGATGTTCTTGACGACGCCCTTGCAGGCCTGACCAATTTCCAAATCACGCAGCAGCGCGTCGCGATCCTCTTCACGCTGCTTCTCGATCAGCGAGCGGCGGCTGACGACGATATTGCGGCGGGCTTCGTCGATCTTCAACACTTCGCATTGGACAACGCGGCCGATGTAGTCGCCAATGTCCGAGGGACGCCGAATATCGACCTGACTGGCTGGCAGGAAGACATTCACACCAATGTCGACGAGCAAACCACCCTTGATTTTGCGAGTCACGGTCCCGGTCACGACCTGACCTTCGTGGACCGTCTTCATCATCTCCTGCCACGCGATGATCTTCGCGGCCTTTCGCTTGCTGAGCGAAACCATGCCGTGCGGGTCGTCGACTCGACCGAATTCGTCCTCTAAGTCCTCGATCAGTACTTGGAACGTCTGGCCGATGGCCGGTGGATCCTCGTCGTCTTCCCATTCGCTACGGGGTATGCTGCCTTCACTTTTGAAGCCTACATCAACCAGCACGATATCATCGTCGATGCGAATAATGCGACCTTCGACGATCGAGTTGACATCAAAGCTCGCTTCGCCCTCCATTGTTCCCAAAAGGTCTGCGCCATCGTCATCGATGCCAGCAAACTCCTGATCGAAAAGAGCGCTGATAGCTGCGTCGGTTTCTAAACTGCGAATGAGGTTTCGGTTGACCATAATTTCTTACGACAGTGGGGGTTAGAGTTTCCCAGCAAGCACCGGACCGACCATCGATCCGGAAATACCCCTGGGGCTGCGAGTCAAAACGCGTAAATCTAACAAACACTTGGATCTACGGCAACGGTGGAGTTGGTAGAAGTTTGTCATGCGCGATTAGAAATGACCTCATATTCCAGTACCTTGCAGTCAACTCACAACTTGGAAAGCTCGTAACACATCAGTTATCTGAAGCGGCAGCGGGGTGGCAACGGCGGTGGTTTGCCGGATTCGAGGTAGGTTGCGAGAGCGGCGATGATGGGTCGTGACCACGTTGTTTGAGCGTTCGAAAGCTGCCCATCCTAACCGCTTGGCAATCCGCAC
>CAUJKL010000637.1 GCA_963204995.1 Planctomycetota bacterium
TCATTCTGAAAGTAATAACCCCGACAATTATGCCGGGGATTTGGCTTTTGGACTGCGGTGACTTGTCACCGCTGTGGTCTGTGGCGAAGCCACTTTCTCTGGGCATCACGCCAGGAAAGCGGCTACGCCGCGAAAGAAAGCGGTGACAAGTCACCGCAGTCCAAATGTCTCACGCACCACCGCGTACAGTATACTATTCATCAACCCTCCAGAATCAACAATGCGCGCCTTCAACGCTGCCGCGTTCGGTTCACAAAACTGATCGCATCAGTTTCCCAGCCGATCGCCCACTGGAATCGGATATCCTCGCAGAAACTCGTCGATCGCCAGCACTCGCTTGCCAGCCGGTTGAACCCTCACAAGCGATAATACGCCGTCGCCCGTTGCGACTTCAAACACTTGTCCGTCAGAAGCAAGTACAGTTCCTGGCTCCGTTCCGGCTTCCACGACTCCAGCGGTGATCGCAATCTCCTCCAGCAACAAACGCAAGCTCTGTCCGTTCGGTCGGTTCCACTCAGTAAACGTTCCCGGCCACGGTTTTAATGCGCGGAACTGGTTGTAAATATGAGAAGCCGAGCGCGACCAATCGACAGCTCCATCGGACTTCTTCAACCGCGGAGCGCGACAGGCGAGCGACGGATCTTGCGGCGTGCCAATCGGCGATTCACGGTCCCAATCGGCAAGCATCGCAATCGCTTCGTGAACCGGTTCCACGCCGAGCAACGACAGTCGCGGTTCAAGCTCTTCCGTCGTCTCGCTCTCGCCAATCGGCGTCGATCGCAACGCGAGCATGGGCCCGCCATCCAGCTTCGGCGTCATGTGAATGACCGTGATGCCGGTTTCCCGATCGCCGTTCAGGATCGCCCAATGAACGGGAGCCGCGCCGCGATACTTTGGTAACAGCGAGCCATGCAAGTTAATGCCGCCCAGCGGCGGAATGCTCAACGTTTCAGGAGAAAGAATCTGGCCGTAGTCGCAGACAACGTACAAATCGGGGCGCAGCGAGACGAGTTGCTTTTGCGCGGCCTCGGAATTTACGTCCTCGGGACTAAGGACTTCGATGCCACGTGCTTCAGCGACTTCGCGCATGGGGTTGCGAGGCGTCTTGCCTCGCGATCGCACGGACGGTGTCGGCCGAGTGACGAGCACGACAACATCGTGCTGCGATTCCAAGAGCGATTCAAACGTCGGGACCGCGAAGGGCCCTGTCCCCATCATGATGATTCGCATCAGCAGTACTTCGCTTCCCACTCACTCAAGCGAGCGGCTATCACGGCATCGTTGGGAACCCCACCTGTTTCGCGGCGACTTTTGAATTCCGTCTCGAACATGTCCAATTCACCGTCGATGTCGACCTTGGCCGACTCGGTCATGCGATCGATGAACAACACGCCATCCAAGTGATCCGTCTCGTGCTGGACAACTCGCGAGAACAAGCCTTCGACGTCGGCGTTGATCTCTTCGCCTTGCAGATTGTAGGCGTTGATACGCACCTTCTTCGGACGGACGACGTTTCCATACAGTCCCGGCAAACTCAGGCAGCCTTCTTCGTTCTCTTCCGTCCCCTTGGGCATGCGGATGACGGGATTGATGAAGACCAACTCCTCGCCCTTCGCCGGATCGGCCTCCAAATTGACGACGAACAGCCGTATCGGCAGATCCACTTGATTCGCCGCCAGCCCCACCCCCTTCGCTTCGTACATCAGCTCGAACATCTCGCGAACGACTTCGCGCAGAGCTGTATCGACGCGTTTGATTGGCTTCGACTTATGCCGCAGCGTAGGATGGGGATAAGTGATGATTTCCAAGACATATTCTCCGACGTGGATAATCTCGCGATTGTACGTCAGCCTTTCCAGACTGACATGCCCCATTCACTGTCACATATCGCATGTCAGCCCGGAAAGGCTGACGTACATGAAATTATACGGCTCGTTCGAGCAGCCACAAACCAGGGCGAATATGCAAATGGTTCGTTAACGGTTCGCGTTGACGCCTCGCAGCGACACTCCTAGAATCTCTCGCGGCTTGGCCCAACAATTTCCCGATCTTCACAGAGCTTTCGAGTGTCTGCCGTGGCGACTGTCGCAAATGACTACGATGTGCTGCCTCGCGATTATCGCAGCACGCGCCGCATTCCCGCGTGGCTAATGTCCGTCGGTCTCCACACTTGTCTGCTCATCGCTTGTGCTCTGCTGATCCACTCGCCATCGAAAGGACCGGCCGTCGAGTCCGATCGGACAGCGGGCATTGCGCTGGTTCAGCGCTCACAGACCGAGACGACCTACTTTACCGAAGAAGATGTGGCGTCGGCATCGTCAACCGCAGCCACAGCCACGACCGATTCAGCGAGCCAACCGAGTCCGAACTTGAAGACGTCCGTCGAGTTGGCCATGCACCTTCCCTCCTCGGAAGAGCTCTCGTCGAGTACGGGTCTCGGCCAAGTGTTGCCGGGGGCGATTGGCTTTACCACCGGTAGCGAAGGTGCTCGTGGCCTGGCAGATGGACAAGCACGCACTCAGGTGTTTGGAGCCGAGGGAACCGGCAACAAGTTCATCTACGTCTTCGATCGTTCGGCGAGCATGGAAGGATTTCAAGGCCGACCGATGGCCGCCGCCAAGTCGCAATTGATCGCAAGTCTGGGTGACTTAGAGAGTGTGCATCAATTTCAAATCGTGTTCTATAACGAGGAGCCTGCCGTCTTTCATCCCGATCGCTCTCGACCGCCCAGCATCCTGTTCGCCAGCGACGAGAACAAAAAGTCGGCCCAGAGCTTTGTGGAACAAATGACAGCGCTCGGCGGAACCAGACACGTCGAGGCATTGGTGCTGGCGTTGGGGATGAATCCCGATGTCGTTTTCTTTCTGACCGACGCTGCCGAACCGCAACTGACTCCCGCCGAGTTGTCCGCGATCCGCCGCCGCAATCGATCGGAAGCAACGATCAACGCCATCGAATTCGGCTCGGGCCCTCAACCGCGCGGAGAAAACTTTCTGATGCGACTGGCACGAGAGAACCACGGAAAGCACGTCTATGTTGATGTCTCGAAGCTGCCGTAGTCGCGTGTGCGCGAGCGTCGTCGCTATCGTTTGTCTCGCCGCATCGGCAACTCCATCACAGGCTCAGAGTGACACCGTGGTCGTTCGCTCCGAGCCGGATGGCCGCGCGCGTCGTGTGACGGGTACGGTGGTCGAGTTCACGGGCGAGAGCCTGCTCGTTCTACATCCGAGCGGCCGCGAAGAGAAGATTCTTCCTGAACAAGTTGTCGAAGTATTGGGCGATTGGAAGGTGAGCCATCAAGCGGCGAATGCCTTGTTTGCCGACGGAGCTTACGCCGCCGCTGAAGCGAAATATCGCGAAGCACTGCGCGACGAAGACCGCCGCTGGGTGCAACGCCGCGTGCTGTCGCAATTGACGTGGTGCTACCGCAATCTCGGCCAGACCGCCAATGCCGTGAAGGCATTCTTGCCGCTCTATCGCGACGATCCGAAGACGCCGTACATGGCGGCGATCCCGCTGACATGGACGACCGCATCCGTTGAACTTGATCTCGAGCGTCAAGCCGCCACGTGGTTGCAAGACAAAGACTCGACCGCCGCGCGGCTGATTGGTGCCAGTTGGTCGTTGACGACAGCGCGACGAGCCGAAGCGATCAAGGTGCTGCGAGCGTTTGTGAACGATCCCGATCCGCGAATTGTTTTCCTGGCAGAGGCTCAGTTGTGGCGAACGCAGGTTGCGACGGCTCAGTCCGAAGATGTGACCCGCTGGCAAGCGCGAATCGACAGGATGCCATCCGACATCCGCGGTGGGCCGTATTACGTTGTCGGACTGGCCCTCAGTCGCCGCAAATTGCCTGAGCAAGCGGCGATCAGCTTCATGCGTACGGCAATACTTTATTCGTCGCAGCGAGATTTGGTGCCCCATGCGCTGTTGGCGGCGGCGCGAGAACTCGAAACAATGGACCAAGCAGCCGCAGCGATCGGGTTGTATCGCGAGATTCTGACGAAGTACACAGATTCCAGCTTGTCGACAGAAGCAGAAGATAGATTGAAAGGGCTCGCTAACGAAGATTAGGTAAATGGAAACAACAGGGGCAAAGCCCCGGTCATTTACCTAGCCCAGCCCAACGGGCTGGGTTGGGGAACTCCACGGAACGAATAGGGCCAACGGCCTAACCGTTTGTGCCCAGCGGTAGGTGTCCAATATGCCACAGTCACTCGCTCAACTCTGGGTGCATATCGTATTTTCCACGAAAGATCGCTTTCCCTTTCTCAAAGACGATCCGTTTCAAACACAAATGTTTCGAATGTTGTCTCACCATGTGACGGAATCGAAATGCACGAGTGCGTCAGTTGGTGGTCACGTTGACCACGTACATCTACTGGTTGGCATGTCACGGACCATTACAATCGCTCAATTACTCGAAAATGTTAAGACGGAAACTTCCAAATGGGCAAAGAACGCGGATGGAGGCAATTCAACTTTCAAGTGGCAGGCTGGCTATGGTGCATTTTCGGTTAGCCATTCTCTTACGAAAAGGGTGGACCAATACATTCGGAACCAGGCAGAACATCATGCGAAGCTGTCATTCAAAGACGAATTCCGGAAGCTATGTGAGAAGCATGGAATCGAGATTGATGAGCGATACGTGTGGGATTGAATTGTGGAGCAAACGGTCGGACCGTTGGTCCTAAAACGATGGTGGTAATTACACCCAGCCCGTTGGGCTGGGCTAGGTAAATGGCTGGGCCTTTGGCCCGGCGTCGATGATCTAGACCTAGAACATAGTGCGGGCGGTGCCTACCATCGATATTGGTGGGCATAGCCCACCCGACGAGTTGGAAACATAGAGGGAGGGAACCTTGCGACAGTTACTAATTAAGAGCGCGGCCATCATGTGGTCACTTTGCTTGACCGCGACGGCACTGGCGCAAGGCACGACGCCTGCGGAAGCGGAATCCGCGCCTCCCGGCTTCTTCAGCATCCTTCTCTCCGGCGGTCCCGTCGGCGTGATGATCATGCTGGTGCTGTTCGCGCTTTCACTCACGGCAGCCTATCTCGTCTTCGAACACATCATGACGCTGCGCCGCACGGAGATCATGCCGGAAGGGCTCGGGGATCGAGTCCGCGAATCGCTGACTGCCGGTCGAGTTGCCGAAGCCGATCAAGCCTGTCGCCAACATCCTAGTTTCCTCTCGTTTGTCATTTTGAATGGGCTCGCCGAACTGGACGGTGGATGGGCAGCCGTCGAGAAAGCACTCGAAGATGCGACAGCCGAACAGTCCGCCCGATTGTTCCGCAAGATCGAGTATCTGTCCGTGATTGGCAATATCGCACCGATGGTCGGGCTGCTCGGCACCGTCACGGGCATGATCATCGCCTTCCAACAAGTTGCCAACACTCAAGGCTCCGCCGGTGCGGGCGATCTGGCCGAAGGCATCTACCAAGCGCTCGTTACTACCGTGGGCGGACTGATCATAGCGATTCCTTGTCTCGGAGCCTTCGCGATCTTTCGCAATCGAGTTGACCAACTGGTGGCTGAAGCGGCGTACGTCGCTTTGCATGTCTTCGCACCGCTCAAGCGCCGACGAAGCACCAAGCCACAACCTTCCGGCGCAACGCCTCCACCGCCGCCGACTGACGGAGGCGTGTGATGCGAGTGCCCACATCTCAGCGCAGCGGCGAAGTCGGTTTCAACATGACGCCGATGATCGATGTCGTGTTCTTGCTGATTATCTTCTTTCTCGTCTCGAGTCATCTGGCCAAGCAGGAAGCTCAGATGGAGTTGCCGCTGCCGGTCGCTGACAGCGGCGAGGAGCCGAACGACGAGTTGCGGCGAGTCACGCTGAACGTCACGGCCGACGGTTCGATGCTGCTCGCTGGTCGACGCATCGATCGAAGCGAATTGAAACAACGGCTCGATGAGGCCCGCACCGAACATGGCAAGGATGTCGAGATCCGTATTCGAGGGGATCGCCACGTGCCGTATTCAGCCGTTTCGCCCATTATGCTGGCTTGTGCTCGCTCGGGGATCTGGAAAGTGACGTTCGGCGTCTATCGCAGCGAGGATGTTCGCTGATGCGCCGCCCTTCAATCTTTACCGACCGACGCGAGCCCTTAGACGTCAAGATGACGCCGATGATCGATGTCGTGTTCTTGTTGTTGATTTTCTTTGTGTGGACGGCCAGCTTTCATATCGTCGAGCAAATCTTGCCCAGCAGCGTGTCGGAGACAGTCGGCAGTGGTTCGCTCAGTCCCACGGAACCCCCGCCTCCCGAGGCGGATTTTGACGACGTGGTCGTTCGCGTCTTGTGGGCCGATGGTCGTGTGAGTTGGAGCGTGGGCGATGAGATGTTGAGCGATCTCGCGGGCGTCGAGTTAAAACTCACGCGAATCTTCGCGGCCAACGCCGAAGCCCCCGTAATCATCGACCCGGACAATGCGACACCGCTGGGAGACGTGATCGACGTCTACGACCTTTCTCGCCGCGTGGGCTTCGACGAAGTGCAGTTCGCGGCTGCGGAGGATGCCTGAGGTGGGTAATCAAAAAGTAGCCATCACGCTCCGCCGAGATGAGCCCATGGTAGCCATCACGCTCCGTCGTGATGAGCCCATGGTAGCCATCACGCTCCGCCGTG